>CAZACH010000023.1:0-15162 GCA_964483275.1 uncultured Sphingomonadaceae bacterium
ATCGACCAGCAGGATGCGGGCCGGTTCCGCCGGCGTGACGCGGGACAGGGCGGTATCAATCATGTGTCGTGGAGCGGAACGGTCGTGACGAACATCGCGCCGCCCATGCTTCCGTCGGTGATTTCGATGCTGCCGCCATGCGACCGCACTACGCCATAAGCGATCGCGAGGCCAAGGCCGGTTCCCTCGCCGACATCCTTGGTGGTGAAGAAAGGCTCGAAGGCGCGGGCGCGCAGCTCGGCCGGGATGCCGGGGCCGTTGTCGGAAACCGCGATGCGGTAGTTCCCGGCATGGCTGCTCGTCTCGATGCGGACGCGCCCACCCTCGGCGGGCACGGCGGCGACGGCGTTCGAAACGATGTTCATCACCACCTGATTGACCAGCGCGGGCGAGCAGCGCAGCGTCGGCGCCGCCCGATAATCGCGCTCGATGACGACGCCCTCCGGGATGCGCGGCTGGAGGATGGTGAGCACGGCGTCGATCGCCTCGGCGATGTCGAGTTGCACGGATTCACCGTCGTCGATGCGGGAAAAGCGCCGCAGCTTGACCACCAGGTCCTGGATGCGGACCAGCCCGGTGCGGATCGACGCCAGCCGCTCCCCGGCCTTGGCAAGCCGCCGGTCGCGCGCGTCGCCGTCAAGGCCGCGCGCCTCCTGCACCGCCTGCTCGACCGTCGCCTGATGGGCGAGGATGAAGGCGAGCGGATTGTTGATCTCATGGGCGATGCCGGCGACAAGCTCGCCGAGCGAGGCCATCTTCGCCGACTGGACGAGCTGCGCCTGGGTTTCCTGAAGCCGCACGTTCGCGGCGGCAAGCTCGCGGTTGGCGGCGGCGAGCGCTTCGGCCGCCTGCGCCTGGGCCTGCGCGCGGGCGAGCGCGAGCGCGCGTTCCCGCTCCTGCTCGGCGATCTGCATTTCCTCGTCGCGCGCCAGCTTGCGCCGCACCGTGGCGCGAATGCGGACCAGCAGCATCTCACTGTCGGCCGTCTGTTCGACGACATCGTCCGCGCCGGCGGCGAGCGCCGCCATGGTGCGGGCGCCGTCCTCCTCGCCGCCGAGCGCGACGATCTCATAGCTGTCGCCGGTGCTCGACCTGTGCGCATCGAGCCGCTCGACGATGGACGCCATGTCCGCCGCGCCGGACAGGCCGATCAGCACGCAATCGAACCGGGTCCGGCCGAGCGCGGCGAAGCAGTCGGCGCTTGCCGCAACGCACACGTCATGTCCGTCGCCGGCCAGCAGCCCGCTCAGCACGGTCCCGCCATCGGGATTGTCCTCGACGACCAGCAGGTGGGCCTGGCGGAAGCCCGCCCCGGCCGGCGCGGCGCCGTCCCCGCGACGCTTGCGCAGCAGCGCCCGCAGGCGCGACACGAGCAGGTCGACGGCCAGCCCCTTCGCGACATAGGCATTGGCGCCGCTGTCCAGCCCCTGGCGCTCGACCTCGCTGGCGGCATTGCCGGTCAGCATGAGCACCGGCAGGGTCCGCGTCCGCCCGGACTGGCGCACGATGCGCACCAGCTCGTCGCCGTTCATGCCCGGCAGGCGATAGTCCACCACCAGCAGGTCGGGCATATCGCCGTTGAGCTGTTCGAGCGCTTCCTCGGCGGTGCGCGTCCGCTCGACGCGGAAGCCGTGCGCCTCGATGTTGCGGCGGAACTCCAGCGCCTGGGTATCCGAATCCTCGACCAGGAGCAGGCGGGGCGGCGCGGCGTCCATCATCTCCTCTCCCCTTCGCATATCCGGCGCAGATGCGGTCCCATCAGGTCCAGCGGCAAGGTCAGCGCGCCGCTGCGCGCGGCGGCGGCCGGCATCCCGTTGACGATCGCCGAGCTTTCATGTTCCGCCAGCGCGAAGCCGCCGGCATCGATCAGCCGGCGCACGCCGACCGCCCCGTCCTCGCCCATGCCGGTCAGGACGATCGCCGCCGCCGCGCCGGACAGCGCCTCGGCGGCGGATTCGAACAGCACGGTGGCCGACGGGCGCTGGCCGCCGACGGGCGGGTCGTTCGAAATCGTCAGCACGCCGCGCGCGCCGACCCTGAGGTGGCGATCGCCCGGCGCGACATAGATGGTGCCCGGCTCCGGCATCAGCCCGGCCGTCGCCATGCGGACGCGCTGCGGCACGACGCTGCGCAACCAGTCCGCAAACCCTTCCATGAAGGCCGCGCCCATGTGCTGGACGAGCAGGACCGGCAGGGGCAATGCAGCCGGCAGCCCCCCGAACAGCGCCGCGAGCGCCTGCGGGCCGCCCGTCGACGCCGCGCACAGCAGCAGCCGGGGCTGGATGCGCGGGCCGTCCGGCACGGGGGGCACGCGCGGCCGGATGCGGCGGCGCACCACCGCGACGTCGCTCATGATGGCGAGCTGCGTGCAGATCTCGCGGGCGATGGCGCTGTAATCGCCGCTGCCCAGCCCCACCGGCTTCTCGACCACCGACAGCGCGCCGGCGTTGAGCGCGTTCATGGTGCTTTTGAGCGAGCCGCGCTCGATGCTGGCGGAGATCACGACGATCGGCGTCGGCCGCTCCGACATGATCTGGCGCGTCGCCTCGAGGCCGTCCATGCCGGGCAGCCTTATATCCATGGAGATGATGTCGGGGCGCACCGTCGGCAGGGCGGCGATCGCCTCCTCCGCCGTGCTGAACGCGGCCGCCACCTCCAGCCGCTGGTCGGCGGAGATGATATGCACGAGCAAGGCGCGCACCGCCGGCGAATCCTCGACGATCATGACTCTGGTTGGTTTGGCGCGCGGCGTCACAGGATTCAGATGAGTTGCTGGATGACCGAGATCAAGGCGCCCTGGTCGAACTCCTGCTTGGTGACATAGGCATTGGCGCCAAGCTCGAGGCCACGGTCGATATCGTCGGGACTGTTGCGGGAGGTCATCATCACCACCGGCAGCGCCTGAAGCGCCGGATCGTTCCGTATCGCGCCGAGGAGGGCGAAGCCATCCATGCGCGGCATCTCGACATCGGCGACGACCAGGTCGATGCGCTCGATGCCGGAGCGCAGCCTTTCGATCGCCTCAAGCCCGTCGACGGCGATCAGCACCGCATAGCCCTGCGCCTCCAATATGCTTTTCTCGAGCGTGCGCGTGGTGATCGAATCGTCCACGACCAGCACCGTTTGCCGCCGCTCCGGCCGCGACGGGTCGCGACCGGCGAACAGGCCGCCCCGGCCGCGCTCGCCGACCAGCGCTTCGGGACTGAGCACCAGCGCGATGCCCTGCTCGATGAGGGCGGTGCCATAGACCATCGGCGCGTCGGCGGCGATCGCGGTGGGATCGCCGACGATCACCGAGCGCACGTCGCGCAAGGCGTCGACCAGCAATATCGCCTGCCGGTCGCCGGCCGCGACCAGCAGGGCGGGCGGGTTGCCGGCCTCCGCCAGCGTGCCGTCCAGCCCGACAAGCTCGGCAAGCGACAGCAGCGGCAGCGGCACGCCGTCGACCGCCAGCATCTCCATACCCTCCGCCCGGCTGACATCCTCGGCGCGGACCCGCAGCAGCCGCCGCACGGCCGAGGCGGGAATGCAGTAATTCTCGCCGCCCGCCTCCACCAGCATCAGCGTCTGGCGGGACAGCGCCAGCGGCACGGTGACGGTGATCGCGGTGCCGCCGGCCGCCGTCGCGTCGATCGACACATTGCCGTGCAGCCGCCGCACCGTCTCCGCCACCACGGACAGGCCGATGCCGCGCCCCGACACCTCGTCGATGGCGGCGGCGGTGGAAAAGCCCTGCTCGAACAGCAGCGTGCGCAACGCGGCCGGCGTGGGGCGCGGCGCGTCGGCGGCGATCAGCCCCACCTGACGCGCCCGCGCCTCGATCCGGCGATAATCGAGGCCACCGCCATCGTCGGATATCGTCAGGCGCAGGCGCCCGCGTTCGGCGCGCGGCTCGACGACGATCTCGCCCTGCTCCGGCTTGCCCTTGCCGCGCCGTTCGGCGGGCGATTCGATGCCGTGGCTGACGGCGTTGCGCAGCAGATGGAGGAGCGGGTCGCGCAACGCCTGCAACACGCGCCGGTCGGCCTCGCCCTCGCTGGAGCCGATGCGCAGCGTCGCCGATTTCCCCTGGCTGCCGGCAATCTCCCGCACCATCCGCTCATAGCCGTCGAACAGGGTCGCGATGGGCAGCAGCATGATGTGCTCGGCATCGCGCTCCAGCGCGGCCAGCGCGCGGTCGAGCGTCGTCTGGCGATGGACCTGCTCGCGGCGCAGGCGCTCGATATCGCCACGCAGCCGGCCGAGGCGGCGACCGAGTTCGATACCGCCCTCGCGCTCCGCCAGCGCGGCGGCGGCGGCGATTTCCGTCTGCACCGCCTCAAGCGCGTCGGCGGCGACGGCCTGCTCATGCACCAGGCCACCGAGATCGCGCAGCGTCCGCACGAGATTTTCCACCCGGTCGCCCGACACCCGGACGCGCCCATCGGCCACAGCCCCGGCGGCGACAGCCGGATCGCCGCCCCCGCCGCCCTGCCCGTGCGCTTCGTCCTCGATGCGGTCGACCAGCCCGCGCAGCTCGTCGCGCGTCGCCGGGTCGAGCCTTCCCGCGCCCTGCTCGACCGCCAGGATCGCCGCCTCGGCGCGATGGGCCAGCGCCTCCACCTCGGGCAGCGCGACGGCGCGGGCGGCGCCCTTGAGGCTGTGCGCGCGGCGGCTGAGATCGCGCAGGTCGATGCCGCCGCCGGCGTCGGCATCGGCGAGCGCGGCGCGGATCGCCGTCAGATGATCGGCAAGCTCCGCCTCGAACGCGGCACGCAATTCTGCCTCGAAGCTCTCCACCGATCCCGCCGCGTCAGAGCCGGTAGCGCTCGGTCAGCCCGACCAGCGTTCGCGACAGCTGGGTGAGGTCGCCGGCCGCCTGATCGAGCTGCCGCGTGCTGGCGGCGGCCTGCTGGCTCGCCTGACGGATATTCTGGAGCGCCACCGTCACCTGCTCGATGCCGATCTGCTGCTGGTTGGTGGAAGCGACGATCTGCTGGAAGGTCTGCACGCTGTCCTGAATGCGCGATCCCAGCTCCTCGATCGCCGCCTGGCTGGCATCGGTGCGCTCCTTGCCCGACGCCACCCGCTTCACCGCTTCCTCGGTCAGCATGACGGAGGAGTTGATGCCGCGCTGGATGTCGCCGAGCAGCGCGCGGACATTGCGCGTCGCCGCCTTGGCCTGATCGGCGAGCGTCTTCATCTCGGCGGCGACGATCGCGAAGCTGCGCCCGTTCTCGCCCGCCGCCGCCGCCTCGATCGAGGCGTTGAGGGCGAGCAGGTGGGAGCGTTCGGACACATCGTTGACGGTCGCGATGATGTCGCCGATCGCCTGCGTCTTCTGGGACAGCGACACCACGGTGGCGGCGACCGCCTCGGCCTGTTCGCGGATCGCGTCCATCGCGTGCGCCGTATCGTCGACCGCCGCGATGCCGCTCTGGCTGATCTGCGCCGTCGCCTGCGCGGCGGCGATGATCTCCTGCGCGCGGCGGCTGATCTGCACGCCGGAATGGGTGATCTCGTCCACCGTCGCGGCCGTTTCCTGCACCGCCGCGAGCTGTTCCTCCACCGACGCCGCCTGCTCCTGCGTCGAGGCGCGAATCTCGGTGGCGGCGGCGTTGAGGTTCTCGGTCGCCTGCCGGTTCTGCCCGGCGATCTCCCGCAGGCCGCCAACCATCATGTTCAGGGTGCTGCCGAGCTTGCCCAGCTCGTCACCGCCGGTCGCCGCCGTCGCGCCGCCAAGGTCGCCCTGGCCGACGCGCCCGACGAAATCCATGAAATCGTGGAGCGGCGCGGTGATCGAGCGGCGGATCGTCCAGGCGATGCCGATGCTGAGCAGGATGGCGACGATCAGCCCCACGAAGATCGAATAGCGCGTGCGGTCATAGATGCTCTGGGTGACGCCACGGCCGGCGCGAACCGACTCGTCCAGCACGGCGCGCGCATCCCGCAGCGCCGCCGCCAGGGCCTCATGCTCGCGATCGACGGCCTCGCCGCTGTGCAGCACCGTCGCGCGGTCGCCGTCGCGCATCGCCTCGAACTGGCGCGTGCTTTCGGCGCGCAGCGCGCCGAACCGCGTCTCGGCCGTCGCCACCGATGTCGCCAGCTGTTGCCACAGGCCGGCGCGCTGCCCGGCCACCGCCGTCTTCTCATAGCCGTTGGCGGTGGTCCGCAGCTGGTCCAGCGCGGCGGCGACTTCATTGGCCCGGCCCTGCCATGTCGCATATCGGTCACTGGCGGCCGTGCCGCCGGCGAGATAGCCGACGACCGCCCCGACCCGGATATCGCGCATCTCGTTTTCGGTCGTCGTGACGCGGTCGACCTGCGCCATGGTGGCGATGTCGCGCTCGACGATCTGGTTCGCGCCGAGGCTGACCGCGCCGACCTGTGAGAGCGCATAAAGGCCGAGCGCGACCAGAAGCACGGTGATCGCGGCGAAGCCGGCGATGATACGGTTTGAAATCGACAAGGGCGGCTTCCTTTTACCTCGTGCGGCGGTCGAGAAGTTTTTCCATCAGGAGCGCGGTGGAGACAATCGCGAATCCATCGCCTTCCTCCAGCGGGATGAAGCGGGCAAGAACCGGGTCGGCCGCGTCGTCCTCCGGCGGCAGCGCGACCGTGCCGACCACCGTGGACACGCGCAGGGCGGCGCGCGGCGCGGCCTGCCGCAGCACCAGCATCATGGCGCCGGCATCCGCCGCCGCAGCGCCGAGCGCCGGCGCCGGATCCAACAGGTTGAACAGCTGGCCCCGGTGATTGACGACGCCGGCGAGCATCGGCGGCGCGCCGGGAACGCGCGTCACGCGGCCGATGGCGGCAACTTCGCCGAGGTCGGCGAGCGGGGTGGCATAGCGTTCGGCCCCGACCGTCCAGAGCAGGTGCGATGCGCTCCGCTCCTCCGCGACCGCCAGCGCATCCGCATAGCGGCGCTGGCGCTCGTCGAGCAGCGCCGCGATCGCCGCGTCGTCGAGAAACGCGGCCTCGACCGCCAGGTCGCCGGCCCGGCTCATGCGCCGCTGCCCAGCGCGTGACGGACGGCGCCGGCCAGTTCGGCGGCGGTCAGGCCGTCGCCTTCCAGCAGTTCCGCGCCGGGGTCCAGCGCCGCCGCCGCGCGCAGGGCGTTGGCCAGCGACCGCCGCCCCTCGACGGTACGGCCGCGCGCCATCAGATGTCGTCCCAGCAGGTAATGCGCCATGGCGAAACCGTTATCGAGATAAAGCGCCTTGCGAAATCCCTGTTCGGCGCGGAGCGCGTCGCCGAGCGACCATGCCCCCAGCGCCGCCAGATAATGCGGCACCGGATCGCGTGGCGCCGCCGCGCTCTCCGCCGCCGCCAGCCGTCCCGCGCGCGCGACGTCGCCCCGCGTCAGCGCCGCGCGGACATCGGCCAGGCTGGCGCCGGGCGGCGCCTTGGCCGGGGCCGGTTGGGGCCGGGGCGAGCGCCGCGCCGGCTTCGCCGGAGGCGTGGCGCGCCTGCCGCCGCGCGCGGGCGCGGGCAGCGCGGGCAGCGCGCGCGGCAATGGCGGCACCTCGTCCGCGCCCGCCTCGCCATGGCGGCGGAAGGCCAGCACACCACCCGCGTCGATGGTCGCCACCCGCGCGTCGAGACCGGGCGTCGCCTCGGCATGGCCGACGAACAGATAGCCTTGCGGCGCCAGCCGCTCCACCAGCGCGCCGACGACGCGCGTCGCGACGTCCTGCCGGAAATAGATGAGCACGTTGCGGCAGAAGATCAGGTCGTAATCCTCGAACTGGAGGGGCGCCTCCCCCTCCACCAGCGACAGCAGGTTATGCCGCTCGAACCGCACCATGCCGCGATAATGGGGCTTCAGCCGGTACAGCCCGCCCTCCCGATCGAACAGCCGCGCCCGCTCGCCCTCGCCCAGCGTGCGCAGCGTCCACGAAGTGTAGCGGGCGTCGCGCGCCAGGCTGATGGCGTTCCGGTCGATATCGGTGCCCAATATGCCGATCCGCCATTGCGGCAGGGCGTCGCCGAGCAGCTCGTGCAGCAGGATGGCGATCGAATAAGGCTCGGCCCCCGTCGAGCAGCCGACACTCCAGATGCGCAGCCGCTTCTCGCCGGCGCGCGCCCGGATCAGGCGCGGCAGCACGCTGCGTCGCAGGGCATCGAACTGCTCGGCGAAGCGGAAGAAGAATGTCTCGTTGATCGTGACGGCGCTTTCGAGCGCGGCCCATTCCGCGGCCCCGGCGCCGTCGCCGTCCAGCAGCGCCAGATAGTCCTCCACCGCGCCGATCCCGCGCGCCTCCATGCGGCTGGCGATCCGTTCCCAGAGCTGGGCGTCCTTGTCCGTATAATAATGATGCCCGGTGCGCGCGATGATGCGCTGTTTGAGCGCGGAGAAGGCCGGGGTCTGGAGAGGAGGCGACGGCCGCTCGCCGTCGCGGGTCGATCGCGTCACGCCCCACCCGCTGTCCAGGCGGCGTCCGTCCGCCACTCGGCCGCGCGCCGCGCCGTCTCCTCAGCCAGCGCCTGCGCCTGCTGCCGCTCGCGCGCGTCGAGCAGCCGGTCGAGCGAGAGCAGATGGGCCACCCCCTCCGCCCAGGCCAGCTCGCCCACAACGACGCCGTTCGGGCTGCTGTCCGCAGCGACGGCGCGGACATCCCCGGCCGCGGGATGGATCAGCGCCTCGACACGATCGACGAGCAGGCAGAAATGCGTGCCCGCCACCGGATGCGGCACCACCAGATGCGCGAAGACGTCGATCGCCTGGACCGCGCTCGCCTTGCCGAACAGCACCAGCGGCGCGATGACCGGCACCACCCGCGCGCGCACCCGCGCGAAGCCGGCGAGCGGGCGCGGCAGGCCGGGCGGCCGCCACAGCGGCAGCAGCGGCACGACCTCGCGCACCGCCGCCGCCTCGATGGCGACGAAATCCGTCCCGATCCGGCAGACGAGCATGGCAGCGGCGGGATTTTCGTTCATTCCCCGTCCCTTACACCAGCGCGGCGGGCAGGTCTTGCGCTTTCGCACGCCGCCCCCACGCGCCCTGCCGCATCACTCGTGCGGCCGCAGGGTGCGGTTGAGGGTTTCGACGACCTCGCCGATCGGCTCCGTCACCGTCACGCTGCGCCCTTCGCCGAAGCGGATGCGCGTGCCCTCCGCGACCGAGGAGATGAAAGTGACCTGAGAGGCGTTGACCGCCGTCTCGCTTCTGTCGGCGCCGACGAACATCACGATCATAGGTTTACTCCCGAGATTGCCATGGCACGATAACGTAACGGGGCGATAAGTCATGGGCCGACATTCGGTTGCAATGAAGAAACAGGAGACGGAGACGATGACGGGAAAGACGGCGGTGGTCACGGGCGCCGGATCGGGCATCGGCCGCGCGGTGAGCATCGCCCTGCTGAAGCAGGGCTATCGCGCCGTGCTTCTCGGCCGGCGGGACGGGCCGTTGCAGGAGACGGCGGCGCTAGCCGGCGCGGGGCCGGACGCGGCGCTCGCCATCCCGACGGACGTCACCAGCGAGCCCGCCGTCGCGGCCGCCTTCGCCGGCGGCGTCGAGGCGTTCGGGCGCATCGACCTGCTGTTCAACAATGCCGGCACCTTCGCGGGCGGCGCGCCGTTCGAGGATATGACGCTGGAGGCATGGAACGACGTGCTCGCCGTCAACCTGACCGGCGCCTTCCTGTGCGCCCGCGCCGCCTTTCGCCAGATGAAGGCGCAGGCCCCGCGCGGCGGGCGCATCATCAATTGCGGGTCGATCTCCGCCCAGGTGCCCCGGCCCGAAGCCGTCGCCTACACCGCCTCCAAGCACGCCATCACCGGCCTGACCCGCACGATCTCGCTCGAAGGGCGGCGCTGGGACATCGCCTGCGGGCAGATCGACATCGGCAACGCCGCCACCGAATTGACGCGCGGCATCGGCGCCGGCGCGCTCCAGCCCGACGGCTCGCGCCTCGCCGAACCGACGATGGATGTCGGCAATGTCGCCGGCGCGGTGTCCTACATGGCCAGCCTGCCGCTCGACGCCAATGTCCAGTTCATGACGGTGATGGCGACCGCCATGCCGTTCATCGGGCGCGGCTGAACCCCGCCATGCCGCGCTTTGCCGCCAATCTCACCATGTTGTTCCGCGAATGGCCGTTCCTCGACCGTTTCGACGCGGCGGCCGATGCCGGCTTCCGGCTGGTCGAATGCCAGTTCCCCTATGCCGCCCCCGCCGATGCGGTGGCGGCGCGGCTGGCGCGCAACCGCCTCGACCTCGTCATGTTCAATGCGCCGGTCGGCGATTTCGAGGCGGGGGAGCGTGGTTACGCCGCCCTGCCCGATGGTTTCGCGGCGATGCAGGCAAGCGTCCGCGCGGCGGTGGACTATGCGCGGACCACCGGCACGCCCCGCATTCACCTGCTGTCCGGCAAGGCCGACCCGTCCGACCCCGGCGCGGTCGCCGCCTATCGGCGCGCGCTGGGCTGGGCGGCGGCCGAGATGGACCGGCACGGCATCGGCCTGCTGATCGAGCCGCTCAACCGCCACGACAATCCCGGCTATTTCCTCAACGACTTTCGCATCGCGGAACGGGCGATCGCCGCGCTGGGCAGCCCCGGCCCCCGGCTCCAGTTCGACATCTATCACCGCCACATCATGCATGGCGACGTGCTCCCGGCGCTGGAGCGGCTGATGCCCCTCATCGGCCATATCCAGATCGCCAGCCTGCCGGACCGGCACGAGCCGGGCACGGGCGAACTCGACGATCGCGCGATCGTCCGAACGCTGGACCGGCTCGGCTATGCGGGCGCCATCGGCTGCGAATATCTGCCGCGCGCCGGGACGGTCGACGGCCTCGGCTGGATGCAGGCGCTGGCCTGAACCGGCTTGCCCTGTCGCGTCCGCGCCCTAGGATGCTTCGCAAAGCAGGAGCGGCGGGCACCCGCATGACCGCTTCGACCAAGGAGCGGACCATGAACAGCCCCTGCGGCAGCACGCGATGACCGGCCCGCCATCGGTACCCCTCGTCCCCCCGATTGCCGAGATCGCGCGCCGGGGCGCGGCGAACCGGCCGGACGATATCGCGATCGTCGCGCCCGAACTGGACGCGCGCTGGACCTATGGCGCGCTCGACGACCGCGTCGGGCGCGCGCAGGCCTTGTTGCGGCAATATGGGCTACAGGTCGGCGACCGCATCGCCTATCTCGGCCGGAACAGCGACAATCTGTTCGTGCTGCTGCTCGCCGCTGCCCGCGGCGGCCATATCCTCGCCCCGCTGAACTGGCGCTCGGCACCTGCGGAAATCGCCTATTTGCTGGAGGACGCCACGCCGCGCCTGCTGCTGTGCGATCCCGAATTCCTGCCCGCCGTGGATGCGAGCGGGGCCACCACCCCGGTTCTGCCGACCGAAGCCGCCGAAGGGCGCGTCGGCCTGCGGACGATGCTCGACGAGACGGCGCCGACCGACCTGCCCGCCGTGCACCATGAGGACCTGCCCTGCCTGCTGCTTTACACCAGCGGCACGACCGGCCGCCCCAAGGGCGCGTTGATCGACCAGCGCGCCTTGTTGATGGCGCGCCATATCGAGCTTGGCGACCCGCAATTCCCGGTCGGCGACGATGAGCGCATCCTCGTTTCGGTGCCCGCCTTCCATCTCGGCGGCATCACCATGATGCTGATCGGCCTGATCCGCGGCGCCACCTGCATCCTGACGCAGGATGCCTCGGCCGCGAACATGCTGGCGCTGTCACGCCGGCATGCGGTGACGCTCACCTGGCTGGTGCCGACCATGATCCATGAGCTTGTGGAGGTCGCGGAGGCCGAGCATGTCCGCCTCCCGCATTTGCGGACGATCATGTATGGCGCGGCGCCGATCTCGCCCGACCTGCTGATGCGGGCGCGCGACATCCTCGGTTGCGGCCTGTCGAACGCCTATGGCGCGACCGAGATCGGCACCTGCACGCTGCTGCCGCCGGCCGATCACGACCCGGCGCGGCCCGACCTGCTGCGCTCGGTCGGGCGGGCGCTGGCGGGCACGCGGATCGAGGTGAGAGCGGCGGACGGCCAGCCCCTGCCCGCCGGCACCGCCGGGGAGGTCTGGGTCGAAACGCCGGCGCGGATGACGCGCTATTGGAACCGGCCGGAGGAGACGGCGGCGGTACTGGTCGACGGCTGGTATCGCACCGGCGACGGCGGCTATCTCGACGAAGCGGGCTATCTCTACCTCACCGACCGCATCAAGGACATGATCCTGTCGGGCGGCGAGAATATCTATCCGGTCGAGGTCGAGAATGCGCTGCGCGCCCACCCGGCGGTGCAGGATGTCGCGGTGGTCGGCATGCCCGACGAGCGGTGGGGCGAAACCGTCGCCGCCGTCATCGAGCTGCGGCCGGGCAGCAGCCTCGCGCCCGACGATGCCATCCGCCATGTCCGCGAGCGGCTGGCGCATTACAAGGCGCCCCGCCTCGTCCGCTTCGTCGAGCGCCTGCCGCGCACCGCGTCCGGCAAGGTCAGCCGCCATCTCGTGCGCAAATCGCTGGCGGACGGCTGACCGGCGCAATCAGTCCTTCGGCTTGCGGCGCTGCAACCCTGCCCGCCGGCAATGCGCGACCAGATCGCCATGCTGGTTATAGGCGCGGTGCCCCCAGATCACGATGCCCTGATCGGGGCGCGAACGGGAATCGCGCAGTTCCAGCACCTCGGTCTCGACGCGCAGCGTGTCGCCGTGGAAGACCGGCTTGGGAAAGCGCACCTCGTCCCAGCCGAGATTGGCGACCGAGGTGCCCTGCACCGTGTCGCCGCCGGCGATGCCCGCCATCAGCCCCAGCGTGAAGGCGCTGTTGAGGATGCGCTGCCCGAACTCGGTCTGCGTCCGGCAATATTCCTCGTCGATGTGGAGCAGCGCCGTGTTGTGCGTGACGGCGGAGAACCAGACATTGTCGGCTTCGGTGATGGTGCGGGTGATCGCGTGCTTGAAGACCTGCCCGACTTCCAGCTCATCGAACCATTTACCAGCCACGGGCTTCTCCTCTCCGGTTGCGTGCGGCCATTGTCTATGGAGCAGCCCCCGCCAAGGCAATCAGCCGCCGCGTCGCCGCCACGATCCGCGCGACCCGCTCGGCCGCCTGGACGCCCGCCTCCTGCATCGCCCACAGCGGCACCTCCATGCCCAGCGGCACATTGCCGGGCAGCGCCCTCAGCAGATCGGCCAGCGGCAGGCCGCCCTCGCCGGGGACCATGCGCTCGTAAAAAGCCTCATAGCCGCCGCCCTGCGGCAGCACCTCGCGCGGCGCATCGCAAAGCTGCACCCGGCCGATCTCATGCGGCTGGAGCGCCGCGAGATCGCCCAGCCGATTGTCACCCCGAAAGAAATGCAGCGCATCCACGACCAGCCGCAGGTTCGGCTGCGCGAGGGTGCGCTGCATCGCCAGCGCCTCCCGGAAGGTCTTGACCGCCATGCGCGGCGAATGCTCGTGCAGCACGCCCAGCCCATGGTCGGCGGCGGCGGCGCAGAAGCCGGCGAGGATGGCGGCGTGGCGGGTCGGGTCCGCTTCGACGACGATCACCGTGACCGCGCGCGCGCCGAGCCATGCCGCCGATTCAAGCGCCGGCCGCGCCGCTTCGACGGCGCTCTCGTCGCGCAGGATGAAGGGATCGGCCGAGGCGATGCCGACCCCTTCCGCTTCGCAAAGCCGCTTCAGCGCGCGCCGGTTGGGCGTATCGCCGACGAGGTCCCAGTCGATCAGGTCGGCGAAGGGCACCCCCTCCCCGGCCAGCGCCTTGAACGGCAGCAGGCAGATCGACACCAGCGGCACTTCGTGACGCGCGGCGAGCCGCACCAGCGCCGCCGGGCTGATCTCCCGCGCGGACAGAAATTCGAGAATGAGCGGCGGGTGAGGCAGGGCAGCCACCATCGTTGAAACCGGCCCAGCCTAGCGCGCCAGATTGCGCACCGCCAGTCGATCCACCGCAATATAGTCCTATTTTATAACTTTCCTGTTGTATTTGATAATCACCCTCCCATGCTGGCCGGTATCGAGTCGTTTTCGACCAGCAATCCCGGAGAGGCAGACATGACCTATATCGACGGCTTCGTTCTGGCCGTGCCGACCGCCAGCAAGCAGAAATTCATCGACCATGCCAACAAGGCCGACAGCGTTTTCATGGAGATGGGCGCCCTGCGCATCCTCGAATGCTGGGGCGACGACGTGCCGGACGGCAAGCAGACCGACTTCCGCCGCGCCGTGCAGGCGAAACCCGATGAAACCATCGCCTTCTCCTGGATCGAATGGCCCGACAAGGCGACCCGCGACGCCGCCTTCGCCACGATGGAAGCGCGGATGAAGGACGACGACCGGATGAACCCGGACAAGAACCCGATGCCGTTCGACGGGGCGCGAATGATTTTCGGCGGCTTCACGCCCGTGGTCACGCTGGAGCAGCCAAGGACCAACAAGCCCGGCGATTATATCTGGTATGAACTGCTGACCAGCGATGCCGCGGCGGCGCAGTCATTCTATGCCGGCGTGCTCGGGTGGCGCTTCACCGACAGCGGCCAGCCGGACATGGACTATCGAATCATCAGCGCCGGCACCGACGCCATCGGCGGCCTGATGGAGATCACTGAGGACATGGCCGGCCACGGCGCCCGGCCGACATGGCTGGGCTATATCGCGGTCGAGGATGTCGACGCCACCGTCGCGGAGATCGGGAAGCGCGGCGGCAAGACGCATATGGCGGCGATGGACATTCCCATGGTCGGCCGCATCGCGATGGTCGCCGATCCGCACGGCGCGCCCTTCTACGTCATGCGGCCGTCGGGCGAGGGCAAGAGCCTCGCCTTCGCCGATGACTGTCCGCGCGTCGGCCATTGCGCATGGAACGAGCTTTCGACGCCGGATCAGCCGGCCGCCTGGGCATTCTATGGCGCGCTGTTCGGGTGGAAGCAGGACGGCGAGATGGATATGGGACCGATGGGCAAATATCAGTTCATCCGCCACGGCACCGTGATCGGCGCGATGATGCCGGCCATGCCGGACGCCGGGCCGCCCCGCTGGACCCAATATTTCCGCGTCGCGGACATCGACGCGGCAAAGACGGCCGTCGAAGCGGGCGGCGGCAGGGTCTTCCATGGTCCCGATGAAATCCCCGGCGGCGATTTCGCGATGCAGTGCGTCGACCCCCTGGGCGCGCCGTTCGGCCTCGTCGGTGCGCGACGCGCCTGAGCATCGTCCG
>CAZACH010000024.1:0-14878 GCA_964483275.1 uncultured Sphingomonadaceae bacterium
CGCCGAAGGTGCCGATATGCGGCAGGCCGGACGGGCCATAGCCGGTCTCGAACAGCACATGGCCCTTGGCCGGCGCGCCGTCCGGGTAGCGCTTGAGCAGCTTGCGCGCCTCCTCGAAAGGCCAGGCCTTGGAACTCATCGCGGCGGCACGGAAGTCGGTCACGCTATCGTTGCCCTTCTGTTCTTTACGTCTTAGTCGGTTTGAAGATGCCGCTTCCTTTGCCCTTTCCAGCGCTGTTCGCAAGTCATGCCGGTGTCTGGCGAACGGAAGCGGACGGCCGCACCACGGCGATCGGGCGTGGCGAGGCCGTCTCGACGGCTGCCGAAACGCCGCATCTGCTGCTGAACGCGCCGCTCACCGCCTCGCGCATCGGCTATCCCGAATTATCGGGACTGGACCTGCTGGAGCTTTACGCCTTCGTCCGGCCGGCGACCTTCGCGGTGCCGACCCCCGCCGGGTTTGCCCGCGCGCTCGGGCTGGCGCCGCCGCAGGACGATGCCGCCGCCGCCGCTTTCCTCCATCGGGCAGCGGACGCCCTGCTGGCCGAAATCGCGTCGGAGGATTGGGCGTTTCGCGGTGGCGCATGGAGCAGCGCGGAGGCGCTCGTGCGGCTGTGCTGGCCATGGGCGCCGCTGATTCTCGAACGGATGCATCGGCCGGAGCGGCCCGACCGCTGGCTGTTCTCGGCCTTGCCCGAATGGGAGGAGCAGCCGCCCCGCCCCGCCCCGCGCACCGTCGTGCTGGAACAGGCCGATGCCGTCCAGCGGCTGGCGGCGCTGACCGGCGATGGCGCGGAAACGCGGGAAGGCCAGCGCAATTACGCATCGTCGGCCTGTGCCGCCTTTGCGCCGCGCGAGATGCGCGACCGGCCGCATCTGGTGCTGGCCGAAGCCGGCACCGGTATCGGCAAGACGCTCGGCTATCTCGCCCCCGCATCGCTGTGGGCCGAACGCGCCGGCGGGGCGGTGTGGCTGTCCACCTATACCAAGGCCCTGCAACGCCAGCTCGACCAGGAAACCCGCCGCCTGATCGCCGATCCGGTGGCGCGCGGCCAGCGCATCGTCGTGCGCAAGGGGCGGGAGAATTATCTCTGCCTGCTCAACCTCGAAGATGCCGTGCAGGGCGGATTTCAGGGACGCGCCGCCATCCTCGCCCAGCTCGTGATGCGCTGGGCGCGCTATACCCGCGACGGCGACATGGTGGGCGGCGACCTGCCCGGCTGGCTGCCCAGCCTGTTCCGGCGCGCAGGCGCCACCGCCCTCACCGACCGGCGCGGCGAATGCGTCTATGCCGGCTGCCCGCATTATCGCCGCTGCTTCATCGAACGGTCGGTGCGCGCCTCCGCCCATGCCGACCTCGTCATCGCCAATCATGCGCTGGTGATGATCAATGCGGTGCGCGACCGCGATCAGGCGGCAGCGCCGACGCGAATCGTCTTCGACGAAGGCCATCATCTGTTCGAGGCCGCCGACTCGACCTTCGCCACCGCGCTCACCGGGCAGGAGGCGATCGAACTGCGCCGCTGGGTGCTCGGCCCCGAATCCCGCGCGCGCGGCCGGCGGCGCGGGCTCGCGGCGCGCCTCAGCGATGTCGTCTCCTATGACGAGGCCGGCGCGGTGGCGCTGGAGGCGGCGCAGGCGGCGGCACGTCACCTGCCCGCCGACGGCTGGCTCGGCCGCATTGCCGAGGGGGCGACGTTCGGCGCGCTCGAAAAGCTGCTGATGGCGGTCAGGACCACCGTCTATGCCCGCGCCAAGGCGACCGAGGCCGGCTATGGCATCGAGATCGAAGCCGCCGAACTCGATGCGCCGTTGATCGAGGCGGCGGGCATAGCGGCCGAAGCGCTGGAGGGTCTGGCCCGGCCGCTCACCGCGCTCGGCCAGCGGCTGGAGGCGGTGCTGGAAAATCCGCCCGACTGGCTCGACGGCCAGGCCCGCGCGCGGATCGAAGGGGCATTGTCCGGCCTCGCCCTGCGTATCCAGACGGTCGGCGGCTGGGTGGCGCTGCTCACCCGCCTCGGCGGCCCGACCGATCCCGATTTCGTCGACTGGCTCGCCGTGGACCGCATCGAGGGCCGCGATTTCGACATCGGCCTGCATCGCCGCTGGCTGGACCCGACCCGCCCGCTTGCCGAAGCGGTGATGAAGCCCGCGCACGGCGTGCTCGTCACCTCCGCGACCCTGCGCGGCGGGGAGGAATGGGACCATGCGGACGCGCGCACCGGCGCCTGCCACCTCGACATCGCACCCATCCGCTTTTCGGCCGACAGCCCGTTCGACTATGCCGCGCACGCCGAAGTGCTGATCGCCACCGACATCCCGCGCGGCAATATCGCGGCGCTGGCCGGCGCCTATGCGGCGCTGATCGAGGCCGCGGGCGGCGGCACGCTCGGCCTGTTCACCGCCATCCAGCGGCTGCGCGCCGTCCACGCCCGCATCGCCGACCACCTCGCCCGCGCCGGGCTGCCGCTCTATGCCCAGCATGTCGACCCGATCGACACCGGCACGCTGGTCGACATCTTCCGCGACGAGCCGCGCGCCTCCCTGCTCGGCACGGACGCGCTGCGCGACGGGGTCGACGTGCCGGGCCATTCCCTGCGCCTCGTCGTGATGGAAGGCGTGCCGTGGCCGCGCCCGACCGTGCTGCACGCCGCCCGCCGCGCCGCTGGCGGCGGCAGCGCGCATGACGACCGCTGGGTGCGTGCGCGGCTGGCGCAGGCGTTCGGCCGCCTGATCCGCCGCGCCGACGATCGCGGCATCTTCGTGCTGCTTTCCGCCGCCACGCCGTCGCGCCTGCTGACCGCCTTTCCCGCCGGCACGCCGGTCAAGCGCCTGCCGCTCGACGAGATCATCGCCCATGTCTCGCGCCTGCGGCCGGTGGAGCATGGCACGCCGCGCTTCAGCTTGAATCAATCTGAAACATGAATCATGCACCCTGCCTCTAGGCAAAACCGAAACGATTTTGCATCAGACCATGGACTGCGATTGAAAGGGGCCGCGTGAAAAGGTTGACCTTGCTGCGACATGCCAAATCCTCATGGGACGACGCCGTGTCGCGTGATTTCGATCGCCCGCTGAATAAACGGGGGGAGCGCGCCGCCCGCGCGATGGGCACCCGGATACGCGCGCTGGGGTTGAGCTTCGACCATCTGATCGCCTCGCCGGCCGTCCGCGTCCGCGAAACGCTGGACAGCTTCGGCGACACCTATGGCGAATTGCCGGAACCCGATTTCCAGCTGGGCGCCTATCTCGCCCCGGCGACGGCGCTGCTCGACCTCGTCCACAACGCGCCCGCCGATGCCGGCAGCCTGTTGTTCGTCGGTCATAACTCCGGGCTGGAAGACCTTGTTTTCCTTCTGGTTCCGGATCGCGTCGAAGACCTCGAACGCGACAAGGTGGAGGAGAAATATCCCACCGCCGCCGTTGCCGAAATCGAGTTCGACGTCGATGACTGGACGGCCGCGAAGCCCGGCTCCGGCCGCCTCGTCCGCTTCATCCGCCCGCGCGACCTCGACCCGGCGCTGGGGCCGGACCCCGCCGAGGCCTGAACGGCCCCAAAACCGGATTGCCATTCAGTTCAGGTCGAGCCGAAAATGGTGGTTTTACGTGACCCGGAGCGCAGCGTACTTCCGGTACGTGAGCACCGGAAGCGCGTGAAACCGCCATTTGCAGGCCGACATGGGCTGAATGGCGATCCGACTCAGACCATGAAGCTTTCGCCGCAGCCGCACATGCCCTTGGCATTCGGATTGGCGAAGGTGAAGCCGGCGGTGAAATCGTCCTCGGTCCAGTCCATGGTCGAGCCGATCAGATAGAGCACCGAGCCGGCGTCGATGAACAGCACGCCGCCCGGCGTCTCGATCCGCTCGTCGAACGGGTCCGTCTCCGACACATAATCCACCGAATAGGCAAGGCCCGAGCAGCCCTTGCGCGGCGTCGACAGCTTGACGCCGACCGTGCCTTCCGGCGCGCGCGCCATGAGGCTGGCGATGCGCGCCTCGGCGGTGGGCGTCAGGTTGAGCGCGGCGGGACGCGCGCGCGTGGTGGTGGCCATCACAACATCCCCAGTTCGAGTTTCGCCTCGTCCGACATCTTGGCCGGGTCCCACGGCGGGTCCCAGACCAGATTGACCTCCGCCGAGCCGACGCCCGGCACGCTGCCGACACGCAGCTCGACCTCGCCCGGCATCGACTCCGCGACGGGGCAGTGCGGCGTCGTCAACGTCATGGTGACGACGGCATGGCCGTCCTCGGTGATGTCGACGCCATAGATCAGGCCGAGGTCGTAAATATTCACCGGGATTTCGGGATCGTAGATTTCGCGCAACGACTCGACCACCGCGTCGAACAGCGCGCCGCCCGGCTCGCCGGCCGGCACCGTCGCCGGCTTCTGCGACAGGAAGCCGTCCAGATAGTCGCGCTCGCGCGGCGCCTGCGGCCGCTCCGGCGGGGGCGGCGCGGCGTCCACTTCCTCGATCTCGATCCTGCGCTCCTCGTTCATCCGAAAATCTTCCTTACCCGCTCAAGGCCGCGAACCAGCGCGACCACGTCCTTGCCGCTGCTATAGACGCCAAAGCTCGCCCGCGCGGTCGCCGGCACGCCGAGATGCTCCATCAGCGGTTGGGCGCAATGGTGGCCGGCGCGGATGGCGACCTGATTCTCGTCCAATATGGTGCCGACATCGTGCGGATGCACCCCCTGCACCGCAAAGCTGACGATGCCGGCGCTGTCGTCCGGCCCGAACAGCCGCACGCTGTTCATGCCGCCAAGCGCCTCGCGGGCCAGCCTGACCAGCGCCGCCTCATGCGCGTGGATGGCGTCCAGCCCGATGCTGTCGACATAATCCATCGCCGCATGCAGGCCGAGCACGCCGATGATGTGCGGCGTCCCCGCCTCGAACCGCGCGGGCGGCGGGGCGTAGGTGGTACGCTCGAAGCTGACCCGGTCGATCATCGAGCCACCGCCCTGCCATGGCGGCATCGAATCGAGAATCTCGGCGCGCGCCCACAGGCAGCCGATGCCGGTCGGGCCGTAGAGCTTGTGACCGGAAAACACGTAGAAGTCGCAATCGAGCGCCTGCACGTCGACCGGTAGGCGCGGCACCGCCTGGCAGCCGTCGAGCAGCAGTTTCGCGCCCACCGCATGGGCGAGCCGCGCCGCCCGGCCGGCGTCCAGCACCGAGCCGAGCACGTTCGAGACATGGGCGAGCGCCACCAGCTTGTGCGCCGGGGTCAGCATCGCCTCCACCGCGTCGAGGTCGATGCGGCCATCCTCGGTCAGCGGCGCGACGTCGATCTCGATGCCGGTGCGGTCGCGCAGCAACTGCCACGGCACGATATTGCTGTGATGCTCCAGCATCGACAGCAGGATGCGGTCGCCGGCCTTGAGATGGGCGCCGCCCCAGCTTTGCGCGACGAGATTGATCGCCTCGGTCGCACCGCGCACGAAGACGATCTCGTCGGCATCGGCCGCGCCGATGAAGCGCGCCACCCGCGCCCGCCCGGCCTCGAACGCCACGGTCATGTCGGCCGAGCGCGCATAGACGCCGCGATGCACGGTCGCATAGGTCTCCGCATAGGCGCGGGTGATCGCATCGACCACCACCGCCGGCTTCTGCGCGGTGGCGGCGCTGTCCAGATAGGCCCAGTCCGCCGGGATGGCCGGGAAGTCCGCCACCTGATCGAGCGGCGCGGTGGGGGCGACGGTGGCCATCAGGCGCGCCCTCCCAGCCAGTCCTCAGCCTCGCGGGAGAAAGTGTCGCGCACCTTTTCCTCGCCGATGCGGGCGAGCGCGTCGGCGACGAAGGCGCGGGTCAGCAGGGCCTGCGCCTCCTGCGGCGGCACGCCCCGGCTGGCGAGGTAGAACAGCGCATTGCGGTCCAGCTCGCCGACGGTGGCGCCATGCGCGCACTTCACGTCGTCGGCGAAAATCTCCAGCTCCGGCTTGAGGTTGGCGGTGGCGCTGCGCTTGAGCAGCAGGCCGCGCAGCGACTGCTCGGCATCGGTCTTCTGCGCCTGCCGCGTCACCTCGACGCGCGCGGCGATCGAGGCGATGGCGCGATCGTCGGCGACCGAGCGCCAGATCTGGCGGCTGACCCCGGCATGGGCGTCGTGGCGGACCACGACATTGACGTCATGACGCTGCTCGTCGCGGGCGAGCAGGGCGCCGCCGATCTCGGCATAGGCCCCTTCCCCGCCGATCCGGATGGTGCCGTCGATGCGCGTCCCCGCCCCGCCCTCACCGATCAGGACGCTGACGAAGCTGGCGCCCGCGCCAAGGTCGGCCTGCGCCAGAACCGAGGTGAAGCCGCTGTCCTGCGCCAGCCGCACAGCGCGCATCAGCCGCGCGCCCCTGGCGAGGTGGATGTCGGTCAGGCGGTTGGCCCAGCCGTCGCCGACGAAGCTCTCGACGACGCTCGCCTGCGCGTCGGCGGCGAGCGCGATGCGGGCGGCGGCGTGGTTGGCGCCGCCGGTCGAGACATGGATGATCTCGATAAGGCCGGGCGCGGCATGTTCGTCCCCGAGTTCGAGCGTCCAGCCGTCGCCCTCGGCGAGCCGTCCGAGCGGGTGGCCGCCGGCATCGGCCGCGACCTTGCCGATCGCGAGGCCGCGCGGGTCGCTGGCGGCTTCGTCAAGCACGCCGTCGACGAACAGCAGGCGCGGGCCGCCGCAATCCAGCCAGAGGCTCGCGATATCATACCGCCGGCCGGAGGCGCTCGCCCCGGCCAGCGCCGGCAGCGCGGACAGGTCGGACCAGCGCCAGGCCTCCTCCCGCGTCGAGGGCAGGACCAGGCTGGTCATGCGGCGCGATCCTGCACGGTGGCGGCATAGCCCTCGCGTTCCAGTTCGAGCGCCAGTTCCGGCCCGCCCGACCGCACGATCCGCCCATCCGCCAGCACATGCACCCGGTCGGGCCGCACATAGTCGAGCAGCCGCTGATAATGGGTGATGAGCAGCACCGCCTTGTCGGGCGCGCGCATGATGCGGTTGATGCCGTCGCCGACGGTGCGCAGCGCGTCGATGTCGAGGCCGCTGTCGGTCTCGTCGAGCACGGCGAATCCGGGGTCGATGACGCCCATCTGCACCATCTCGTTGCGCTTCTTCTCGCCGCCCGAAAAGCCGACATTGACCGGCCGCTTGAGCAGGTCGAAACTGAGGTCCAGCCGCTCCGCCTGCTCCTTGGCGAGCTTGAGGAAGGCGCCGGCCGACAGCTCGTCCTCGCCGCGCAGCTTGCGCTGGGCGTTGAGCGCGGTGCGCAGGAACTGGATGTTGGAGACGCCCGGAATCTCGACCGGATACTGGAAGCCCAGGAAGAAACCCGCCGCCGCCCGCTCATGCGGGTCGAGGGCCAGCAGGTCCTTGCCCTCGAACGTCACCATGCCGCCCGTCACCGCATAGCCCGGCCGGCCGCCGAGCACATAGGCGAGCGTCGATTTGCCGGCGCCGTTCGGCCCCATGATCGCATGGATTTCGCCGGCGCCGATCGAGAGGGTCAGGCCCTTGAGGATCGGCTTGCCGTCGACTTCGGCATGAAGGTCTTCAATCTTGAGCATCGTAATTCCTGTTATCCGCCTTCACCCAACGCTGCCTTCGAGCGAGATGCCGAGCAGCTTCTGCGCCTCCACCGCGAACTCCATCGGCAGCTGCTGAAGCACCTCCCGGCAGAAGCCGTTGACGATCAGCGCCACCGCATCCTCCTGCGACAGGCCGCGCTGCATGGCATAGAAAAGCTGGTCGTCGGAGATTTTCGAGGTGGTCGCCTCATGCTCGATCTGGGCCGAGGGGTTCTTGACCTCGATATAGGGCACGGTGTGCGCCCCGCATTCATGGCCGAGCAGCAGCGAGTCGCACTGGGTGAAGTTCCGCACCCCCTCCGCCGAGGCGGCGACCCGCACCAGCCCGCGATAGGTGTTGTCCGACCGCCCGGCCGAAATGCCCTTCGACACGATGGTCGAGCGCGACCCCTTGCCGAGGTGGATCATCTTGGTGCCGGTGTCGGCCTGCTGCCGGTTGTTGGTCACCGCCACCGAGTAAAATTCGCCGACGCTGTTCTCGCCCGACAGCACGCAGGACGGGTATTTCCAGGTGATGGCGCTGCCGGTTTCCACCTGCGTCCAGCTCACCTTGGAGTTGCGGCCCTGGCACAGCGCCCGCTTGGTGACGAAATTATAGATGCCGCCCTTGCCCTCGGCATCGCCCGGATACCAGTTCTGGACGGTCGAATATTTGATCTCGGCATCGTCGAGCGCGATCAGCTCGACGACGGCGGCGTGCATCTGGTTCTCGTCCCGCTGCGGCGCGGTGCAGCCTTCGAGGTAGGAGACATAGCTGCCCTTGTCGGCGATGATGAGCGTCCGCTCGAACTGGCCGGTATTGGCGGCGTTGATACGGAAATAGGTGGACAGCTCCATCGGGCAGCGCACGCCCTCCGGCACATAGACGAAGGTGCCGTCCGAAAAGACCGCCGCGTTGAGCGCCGCGAAATAATTGTCCTTCACCGGCACGACGCGGCCCAGCCACTTGCGCACCAGCTCGGGATGCTCGCGCACCGCCTCGGAGATCGACAGGAAGATGACGCCCGCCTTCTTCAGCTCCTCGCGGAAGGTGGTGGCGACGGAGACGCTGTCGAACACCGCGTCGACCGCGACCTTGCGCGCGCCCTCGACGCCGGCGAGCACCTTCTGCTCCTCGATCGGGATGCCGAGCTTTTCATAGACGCGGCGGATTTCGGGATCGACCTCGTCCAGCGAGGCAAGCTGCGGCTTGGCCTTGGGCGCGGCGTAATAATAGGCGTCCTGATAGTCGATCGGCGGAATCGACAGCTTGGCCCAGTCCGGGCTTTCCATGGTCAGCCAGTGGCGGAAGGCGTCCAGCCGCCAGTCGAGCATCCATTGCGGCTCGTTCTTCTTGGCGGAGATGAAGCGGACGATATCCTCGTTCAGCCCCTTGGGCGCGAACTCCTGCTCGACATCGCTGGTGAAGCCCCACTTGTAATTGGACGTCTCCGCGACCGCCGCGGCGGCTTCGCTGTTCCGCGCATTCATCAAACTTCTCCCGCCAGCCGCGCCAGGCTCACCTCGGCCAGCGCGCCGCGTATGGCTCCATTCACAACCGCCCAGTGCGGCCGCACCCGGCAACCGCTCTCCAGCGCGCAATCATGCCGCCCGGTTTCGACACAGGCGGTCATCGCGATCGGCCCTTCCACCGCTTCGACGATTTCCGCAAGACTGATTCCCTCGGCCGGACGCGCAAGCGCGAACCCGCCGCCGCTTCCCCGGGCCGATTCCATCAGCCCGGCCACGGCGAGGCGACCCAGCAATTTCTGCACGGTCGGCAGCGGAACGCCGGTTTCCTCCGCCAGCAAAGCCGCCGACAGCCGGCCGACACGCCCCTGCTTGGCGGCCGCGGCAAGGATCACCACCGCATAGTCGGCAAGGCTGGTCAGACGCACCGTCACTCCAATCGGATCAAATCAGTCGTGTTCCAATTGGTGATGCGACGCTTCGGCGTCAAGCCGCTATTTCAGCTCAAAAGCTGAATGGCCGGCAGGGTATCGACCAGATTCCGGCGTCCCAGCGTCAACCGTGTCACCGGCGACGGGTTGCTGCGGAACTGCCCCGGCGTCAGGCCGGTGAAGCGCTTGAACTCCCGCGTGAAGTGCGACTGGTCATAGAAGCTGTCGTCCGCCGCCGTCTTCCAGTCGCCGGGGTGCGCGGCAAGCAGCGAGGCGGAGCGCAGCGTCCGATATTTGCGGGCGAGCAGCGTCGGCGTCGCGCCATAGGCCCGCTTCGTCAGCCTTTCGAGCTGGCGCGCGGACAGGCCGCTGCGCCGGACCAGATCGTCCACGTCGGGAAGCGATTCGCCGGCCAGCCACGAGTCCGTCAGGTCGGTGAGCCAGCGCGACGCCGAGCGCGCCCGCGCCGCCAGCGCGCGCATCACGACATTGGCGATCGGCACCAGCGCCTCGAAGGTCGGCGCGCCGCGCATCGCGTCGATCGCATCGTCCATCAGCGGCCCGAACAAGGCCCGCGCGTCGGTGGCGCGATCGGCGAGCTCGTCCGCATCGCAGCCGACCAGCGACGCCCAGCCATTGGCGAGCAGGGAGATGCCGAACACCCACAACGGCCCCTCGGCGGTGAAGCGCACCGCCGTGTTCGTCGCGCCGGTGAGCAGCGTGTCGGGGCAATCCTGTATCAGCCCGTCGGCGAAGGTATAAAAGCCGCGCCCCGCCAGCATGAAGCGAAGCTGCGGGATATCGGCGCGCGTGATGTCGCTGACGGCGGGCAGATCGACGCGGAAGAAATAATAGGAGGAGACATAGTCACGCAGGTCGGGAGCCGGGGGGGCATAGTTGAGCGAAAACATGTTCGACGCTCCCCTCACAAACCACTCCACCGTCTGCCAAGGCCCTTGAACTTCCCCCGATAAGTATCGCTTTTGCGACTGAAAAGAAACCCCGGCTCGCAAGAGCCGGGGTCAAGATAAGGGGCCGTGTCGCCTTCGCTTGCGCGGGGGATTGACGGCGCCCTCGGGTCGCGCCGCCGCTATGCCCCAGCCGCCCGGGGTCCGTATTGCACGCAACCGACAAATCATGTCCCCGCGGATGTCGCTTCGATACAAATCTCCGTAAATTCCTCCGCCTTTCAATCCTTTGTAAGGATTCGCATTTTGGCTGTTCGTCGCACCCGAATCCCGATAGGCGGGCGGCCATTCACATCGGACAAGTCATGGACCTTTACGCCCTCGCCCGCCCGTTGATCTTCTCCCTTGAGGCCGAACGCGCCCATCGCCTGACGATTGCCGGACTCAAGGCGCTGCCGACCCGCGCCCTGCCCGCCTTCGATGCGCGGCTTGCGAGTCGCGTGGCGGGAATCGACTTTCCGTCGCCGGTCGGCCTCGCCCCCGGTTTCGACAAGGACGCCGAGGTTCCCGACGCCATACTCTCGCTGGGCTTCGGCTTCATCGAGGTCGGCACGCTGACCCCGCGACCGCAAGCCGGCAATCCGCGCCCCCGCCTGTTCCGGCTGGTCGAGGATGCGGCGGTGATCAACCGCATGGGCTTCAACAATGGCGGTCAGGATGCGGCGCTCGCCCGTCTTCGTCGCCGGGCGCGGCGCGGCGTCGTCGGCGTCAATATCGGCGCCAACAAGGACAGCGACGACCGCATCGCCGATTATGTCGCCGGGGTCCGCGCGATGGCGGGCGCGGGGGATTATCTGACGGTCAACATCTCCTCGCCCAACACGCCGGGCCTGCGCGCCCTGCAGGACCGCGCGGCGCTGGACGACCTGCTCGCCGCCGTCGTCGCGGCGCGCGGCGCGGGCGGACCGCCGATCTTCCTCAAGGTCGCGCCCGATCTCGAACCCGCCGACATCGACGACATCGCCAGCGTCGCGCTGGACCGTCGCATCGACGCGCTGATCGTGTCCAACACGACGATCTCGCGTCCGCCGCTGCAATCCCGGTTCGCGGGCGAGAGCGGCGGGCTTTCGGGCGCGCCCCTGAAAAGCCTCGCCCATCAGCGGCTGCGCGACTTCCGGGCCGCGACCGGCGGCGCGATTCCGCTGATCGGCGTTGGCGGCATCGCCTCGGCGGAGGATGCCTATGCCCGCATCCGGGCGGGCGCCAGCCTGGTCCAGCTCTATTCGGCGCTTGTCTATGCCGGCCCCGGCCTCGGCCGCCGCATCGCCGACGGCCTCACCCGCCTGCTGGCGCGCGACGGCTTCGCCACGATCGCCGAGGCGGTCGGCGTCGACGCATAAGCCATTTGCCCGCGTGAAAAGCGCGGCTAGGCTCCGGCCATGATCAAGCAGCTTCTGATCGGCCTTGGCCTCGCCCTCGCCGCCTGTTCCTCGACCCCGCCGCCGCCCGTTGCCGAGGCGCCGGCGCCCGGCGCGCCCGGTCTGGTCGTGGCCGCCGACCCGCGTGCCGCCGAGGCCGGGCGCTGGGCGCTTCGCGAGGGCGGCAGCGCCGCCGACGCCGCCATGGCGATGATGCTGGCCCTCACCGTGGTCGAACCGCAAAGCTCCGGAATCGGCGGCGGCGGCTTCATGGTCCATCATGACGCGCGCAACCAGCGCATCGCCACCATCGACGGACGCGAGACCGCCCCCGCCGCCGCCAGCCCGTCGCGCTTCCTCGACAAGACCGGCAAGCCCCTGCCCTTCCGCGAGGCGGTGGCGAGCGGCCTGTCCGTCGGCGTGCCGGGCAATATCCGCCTGATGGCGCGCGCCCACCAGCATTGGGGGCGCCTGCCCTGGAAGAAGCTGTTCGAGCCGGCCATCGACCTTGCCGACAATGGCTTCCTCGTCACGCCCGCCTTGCACGGCCGCCTGATGGAAACGGTTGGTCAGTGGCAGGATCATCCCGACGCGCGCGCGCTTTATTACGGCAAGGACGGCAAGCCCCGCCCGGTCGGCGACAGGATCAAGAATCACGCGCTCGCCCGCGCGCTCGGGCGGATCGCGACAGACGGCCCCCCGGCTTTCTATCAGGGCGTCGGGGGGGAGGCGATCAGCCGCGCCGTCGCGGCCGCCCCCCGCCACCCCGCCATATTGAGCGCCGCCGACCTTGCCGCCTACCGCGCCAAGGACCGGGAGGCGGTCTGCGGCGCCTATCGCACCTATCGGATCTGCGGCATGGGGCCGCCCTCCTCCGGCGCGACCACGGTGATCGGCATTCTGGCCATGCTGGAGCGGTTCGACCTTTCCACCCTTGGGCCGAACGACCCCCGCGCCTGGCACCTGATCGGCGAAGCGATGCGCCTCGCCTATGCCGACCGCGACAAATATATGGGCGACAGCGATTTCGTGTCGGTGCCGGTGGCCGGCCTGATCAATCCCGCCTATCTGGCGGAACGCTCGAAGCTGATCGCCATCGACAAGACCCGCCGCGACTACCCCGCCGGCAGTCCGCCCGGCGCGCCCGCGCGCACGGCCAGCCTGCCGACACCCGAGCGCGGCACCACCCATTTCGTCGCGGTCGACCGGAACGGCAATGTCGCCAGCATGACCTCCACCGTCGAGGGACCGTTCGGCAGCCAGCTCATCGCCAACGGCTTTTTCCTCAACAATGAACTCACCGATTTCAGCTTCGTGCCGGTCCGTCGCGGCGCGCCGGTCGCGAACAGCATCGAGCCGGGCAAGCGGCCGCTTTCGTCCATGGCGCCGACCATCGTCTATGATCAGGATGGCCGCGTCCTGCTGGCGCTGGGGTCGGCGGGCGGGCGGCGCATCATCATGCATGTCGCAAAGACGCTGATCGGCGTGCTCGACTGGGGCCTGACACCGGAGCAGGCGATCGCCCTGCCCAACATCTTCTACAACGATCATGGCCTGCTGGTCGAAAAAGGCACGTCGCTGGCGGATATGCAGCAGGCGCTCGCCGCACTGGGCCAGACCGTCGCGGTCGCCGAATTGCCGTCCAAGGTCATGGCCGCCCAGCGCACCGCCGGCGGCTGGCGGGGCGGCGCCGATCCGCGCAGCGAGGGCGTCTCGCTCGGCGAATAGGCCCGAACCCAACCCGCGGAGCGAGCGTTCCATCCGACCCAAGGAGCATGAATGTCGAGCCTGGAGACCTTCCCCAACCTTGTCACGATGTTCTTCGAGCGCGCCCGCGCCAGGGGTGACGCGCCGTTCCTGTGGGAAAAGGCGGAAGGCCGCTGGCAGTCGCTCAATTGGACGGAGGCCGCCCGCCGCGTCGCCGCGATCGCCACGGCGCTGAAGGCGCTCGGCTTCCGGGCGGGCGACCGCATCGCGCTCGTCTCCGAGAACCAGCCCGACTGGTGCGTCGTCGACCTTGGCATCATGGCCGCCGGCTGCGTCACCGTGCCGACCTACACCACCAACACCGAGCGGGATCATCTCCACATATTGGAGAATAGCGGCGCGCGCGGCGTCTTCGTCTCCACGCCGAAACTGGCGCGCCAGCTCATGCCGGCGGTGCTGCAATCGTCGCACTGCCGCACCGTCATCGGGCTGGAACCGCTGCGGGTCGGACAGGCGGGCGACGTCGCGGTCCACGACCTCGACCGGCTGCTGGCGGAACATCCGGGCGACGTCGATGCGGTGGCGGCGGCCGCCGACTTCAAGCGCGACGACCTCGCCTGCCTCATCTACACCAGCGGCACCGGCGGCGCGCCGCGCGGCGTGCGCCAGCATCACGGCGCCATCCTCAGCAATTGCGAGGGCTGCGTCGACATCATCGCCAATGATTTCGGCTGGGGCGAGGAGGTCTTCCTGTCCTTCCTCCCCCTCTCCCACGCCTATGAGCATAGCGGCGGCCAGTTCCTGGCGATCGCGCTCGGCGGCCAGATCTATTATGCCGAAAGCATCGAGAAGCTCCCCGCCAACATCGAGGAGGTGCGCCCGACCATCATGGTCGTCGTCCCCCGCCTGTTCGAGGTGCTGCGCCAGCGCATCATCAAGGCGGTGGAAAAGGAAGGCGCCGTCCCGAAATATCTGCTCCGCCGCGCGCTCGCCATCGGCGACAAGGCGAAGCCGTGGCAGCTACCCATGGACTTCCTGCTCGAACGCACGCTGCGGCCCAAGATCCGGGCGCGCTTCGGCGGACGCATGAAGGCGATGGTGTCGGGCGGCGCGCCGCTCAACCGCGAGGTCGGCAATTTCTTCCAGTCGCTGGGCATCACCCTGCTCCAGGGCTATGGCCAGACCGAGGCGGCGCCGGTCATCAGCTGCAACCGCCCCAGCGCCGGCATCAGGATGGAGACGGTCGGCCCGCCGTTGAAAGGCGTCGAACTGCGCATCGCCGAGGATGGCGAGATTCTCGTGCGCGGCGAGCTGGTCATGCACGGCTATTGGCACAACCCGGACGAGACCGCCCGCGCCCTCAAGTACGGCTGGCTGCACACCGGCGACATCG
>CAZACH010000025.1:0-14831 GCA_964483275.1 uncultured Sphingomonadaceae bacterium
CCGCATAGCTGTCCGCGATGGTGCCCTCGCCGAAGCGCAGCGATTTGACCTCGGTGCCGGTCAGCGCGATGCCCGCCTCGACGGTGTCCTCGATATGATATTCATAGCGCGCCCGCCGGTTTTCGGCGACCGTCTTGACCTTGTCGAAGCTGGCATGACGAGGACGGGCCATCAAATAAGTCCGGCATGCTCCAGGGCTGCATCGACCGCCTTGCGGCTTTCTTCCGAAGGCCAGGTCAGCGGCAGGCGCAAGTCGACCGACATTTCCGGCCGGACACGGGAAAGCGCATATTTGATCGGTCCCGGTGAAGCATCGGTGAACAAGGCGGTGTGCAGCGGGAACAGGCGATCCTGCAAATGCAGCGCATCCGTCCAGCGGCCGTCCCCGCACGCCGCCTGGAAATCGGCGCAGAGGCGCGGCGCGACATTGGCGGTCACCGATATGCAGCCCGCGCCGCCCATCGCCCGATGACCCAGCGCGATGTCGTCATTGCCCGAAAGCTGGCAGAAATCCTCGCCGCACGCCCCGCGATAGGCCGAGACGCGCTCCACCTTGCCGCTGGCGTCCTTGATGCCGACAATGCCGGGCAGCTGCGCCAGCTCCGCCATCGTCTCGACGGTGATGTCCGTCACCGTGCGGGCCGGCACATTGTAGAGGATGATCGGCAGGTCGCAATTGTCGGTCAGATAGGTGTAATGCGCGATCAGCCCCTTCTGCCCCGGCCGGTTGTAATAGGGCAGCACGACCAGCGCGGCATCGGCGCCCGCCGCCTTGGCATGATGCATATGCTCCAGCGCGACGCGGCTGTCGTTCGATCCGCAGCCGGCGATCACCGGCACCCGCCCCGCCGCCGCCGCCACGCACAGCGCGACGACGCGATTATGCTCGTCGATGGTCATGGTGGCGGATTCGCCGGTCGTCCCGCACGGCACCAGCGCGCTCGATCCCTGCTCGATCTGCCATTTGACGAAGGCGGTGAAGGCATCCTCATCGACGCGTCCGTTGCCAAAAGGCGTCACCAGAGCAGGGATCGATCCCTGAAACATTGCGAGGCTCCTTCACCAGAGGGTCAGGCTCGTTACTATAGAAGCCATGACCATGTCTCTTTCGTCCGCTGCTGATAGGGACAGGCTCCCTCGCCTGTCCAGCAACCTCGCATCCCTTGGCCGCATTGGCACCCTTATCGGCGTCGCATTCGCGCTTTGCGGGGCCACATTGTCACCCGAACAGCTCAACTGGTATCGGGTGAGGCTGGGTCTTGGCGGCACGATGACGGCGATGCCGCCCGTCACCGATTCGCTGGCCGAGGATATCGTGACCTGGGACCGGCTGCGCCAGTCGGACAATCTGACCTTCTATCAATATGCGGGTTTCCTGCGCACCCGCCCCGGCTGGCCCGGCGAGACCGCGATGCGGCGCGCGGCCGAGCGGTCGATGAAGCCGGACATGATCGCGCCCGCCGACATCGTCGCCTATTTCACCCGCTTCCCGCCGATCAGCAACACCGCCAGCCTGCGCTATGCCGAGGCGCTGCTCGTCGCCGGGCGCGTCGACGAAGCGCGCCTTCAGGCCCGCGCCGCATGGGTTGCGGGCGTGCTGTCGGCCGAAGACGAGAACCGGCTGCTCGCGCGCTTCGGCGCCGCCTTGACGCCGGGCGATCACGACAACCGGATGGATGGGCTGCTGTGGTCGAACGCCACCGGCGCGGCGGTGCGGCAATTGTCGTTCACCTCGGCGGAGCGGCGCGCCCTCTATGCCACCCGGCTGGCGCTCAAGACGCGCGCCGCCGATTCCCCGAGGCGGCTTTTGCAGGTCTGGCCACAATGGGCGAACGATCCCGGCCTGATCGCCGACCGCGCCAACTGGATGCGCGACAATGGCGATTCGCCGGGCGCGCGCCGCCTGCTCGCCGACGCCAACATCGCGCCGGGAAGCGCGCGCGACCCGCTGGCCTGGATGCGTGTCCGCCTGCAGTTCGCGCAGGCCGCCGCCAACGACAAGCAATGGGATCTCGCCTATCGGATCGCGGGCCGGACCAATGCCTATGCGTCCGGCGTCGTCGTGCGCGATCGCGCCCTTTCCGAACGCGACGTCTATACCAGCCTGGAGTGGCTGGCGGGATGGGTCGCCTACAAGCATCTCGGCCGGCCCGCCGACGCGATCACGCATTTCCGCAATTACAGCTCCGCCGCCCAGACGCCGCAGACGCAGTCGAAGGGCGACTATTGGGCGGGCCGCGCCGCTTCCGCCGCCGGGCAGACGGCGGTCGCCACCGCCGCTTATGAGGAGGCCGGCAGCCACCCCGATCATTTCTATGGCCAGCTCGCGCTTGAGCGGCTGGGCCGTCCGGTCACGATGACGCCGGCGCTCCAGATACAGCCCGACGCCGCGACCCGCGCCCGCTTCGAGGCGCGCGATGCCGTGCGCGCGGCGCGGCTGCTCGCGCAGCTTGGCGATCGTTCGCGGCAGGGCATCTTCCTGCGCGCGTTGGCGCTCGACCTGACCGACCCCGCCGAACAGATACTGGTCGCCGAGCTGGGACGCAGCCTCAACCGCCCCGAGGTCGCCGTTCAGGTCGCCCGTGAATCGCGCAAGATCAACGGCGTCGGGATGCTTGAAGCCGGCTATCCCCGGCTGCGCGAGGCCGAGCAAACCCGCCACTGGACGATGGTGCACGCCATCACCCGGCAGGAGAGCATGTTCGCGCGCGATGCCGTCAGCCATGCCGGCGCGCGGGGCCTGATGCAGCTGATGCCCGGAACCGCGCGCGAAGCCGCCGGCAAGCTCGGCCTCGGCTATGAGCTGAGCCGCCTCACCACCGACACCAGCTATAACGTCTTGCTGGGATCGACCTATTTCGACCGGATGATGGATTATTTTGCCGGCAGCCATGTGCTTGCCGTCGCCGCCTATAATGCCGGCCCCGGCAATGTGAACAAATGGCTGCGCGCCAATGGCGACCCACGCATGCCCGGCGTCGACGTCACCGAATGGATCGAGGCGATTCCGATCTTCGAGACCCGCAACTATGTGCAGCGGGTGCTGGAAAACGCCGTCGTCTATGACGTGCTGAATCCCTCGCGGGCACGGATGCCGCCGACCAACCGGCTGTCCGCCTATCTCAACAAGCGGACGCCGGGCTGACGATGAACGCGCCCGTCAACCTGATCACGCCCGCCGGCTTCGCGGCGCTCCAGGCGGAGCACCAGCGGCTGTTCACCGTCGAGCGGCCGAAGATGGTGGAAGTCGTCTCCTGGGCGGCCGGCAATGGCGACCGCTCGGAAAATGGCGACTATCTCTATGGCCGCAAGCGGCTGCGCGAGATCGACCGCGACCTCAACCGCCTGTCGAAGCGCATGAAGTCGGCGCGTATCGTCGATCCGGCCGCCCAGCCCGACAAGGCGCGGGTGTGGTTCGGCGCCACCGTCACCATCGTCGACGAGGAGGATGTCGAACGCACGCTGACTTTGGTGGGCGTCGACGAGGCGGACGCAAGCGCCGGCCGGATCAGCTGGCACGCGCCCATCGCCCGCGCCCTACGCGGCGCGGCGGTCGGCGATGTCCGCAAGGTCGACCTGCCGGGTGGCGCCCGCGAGCTTGAGGTGCTGACGATCAGCTATCCCTAGAGTTTGTCCGCTTTAAGCGGGAGCGGGCTGGCGCCGTCCAAACCGGACAAACTCCAGGCCGGATCGACATTCAGTTCAGGCCGAGGCGAAAATGGTGGTTTTGCGTGACCCGGAGCGCAGCGTACTTCAGGTACGTGAGCACCGGAAGCGCGCGAAAGCGCCATTTGCAGGCCGGCATGGGCTGAATGTCGATCCGGCCTAGGCTTCCGTCAGTCGAGCTTGATGGACCGTCCCAATGCCTGCTCCGCCTGCTCGACGATCGCGGGATCGACGGACGGCGGCGTCATGTCGAGGCGCCGCTCGAGCTGGTCGGCAATCGCCCCGAGCGCGTTGAGGCGTGCCGCCTTGCGGTCATTGCCGTCGATCACCGTCCACGGCGCCCACCGTGTGTCGGTCCGCTCGAACATATCGGCCATCGCTTGAAGATAGTCCTCCCGCCGGGCGCGATTGCGGAAATCGTCGGCGTTGATCTTCCAGCGCTTCCACGGCTCCTCCAGCCGTTCGACGAGCTGCTCGTCCTGGAACGCCTGGCTGACGTGCAGGAATATCTTCACCACGGTCGCGCCGTCATCGACCTGGTCATGCTCGAAGACGTTGATCTCGTCATAGGCACGCTGCCATTCGGCGGCGGTGGCGAAGCCCTCGACCCGCTCGACGAGGACGCGGCCGTACCAGCTGCGGTCGAAGATCGCGATCTCGCCCTTGCCGGGCAGACGCTTCCAGAAGCGCCAGAGATAATGGTGATCCTTTTCCGCCTGCGTCGGCGCGATGATCGGAAAGACGTAAAGCCCGCGCGGGTCGAGTTCCGCCGTCAGCCGCTGGATCAGGCTGGTCTTGCCGCCGGCGTCCCAGCCTTCGACAACGATGATCGCCGGCTTGCGTTGCAGGCGGGATGCGATCTGGACGCGCTCCAGCCGCTTCTGCAACTTCTTGAGCGCCTTGTCATAGTCGACCGACTTGTCGGGCGGTTCGCCCTTTTCGAACTCCGCCAGGTCGATCGCCATGCCGCTCAGCCCTTCTGCGGCTCGACGACGCGGATGTGGAGTTCGCGCAGTTGCTTGGCCGTCACCGGCGACGGCGCGCTCATCATCAGGTCCTCGGCCTTCTGGTTCATGGGGAAGACAACGACTTCGCGGATATTGGGTTCGTCGGCCAGCAGCATGACGATGCGGTCGATGCCCGGCGCCGACCCGCCGTGCGGCGGCGCACCGAACTTGAAGGCGTTGATCATGCCCGAGAAATTGGTGTCGACATCCGCCTGGCTGTAGCCCGCGATCTCGAACGCCTTGTACATGATGTCCGGGCGATGGTTGCGGATCGCGCCCGACGACAGCTCCACGCCGTTGCAGACGATGTCATACTGATAGGCGAGGATATCGAGCGGGTCCTTGGTCTCCAGCGCCTCCATCTCGCCCTGCGGCATCGAGAAGGGGTTGTGGCTGAAGTCGATCTTCTTCGCGTCCTCGTCATATTCGAACATCGGGAAATCGACGATCCAGCAGAATTTGAAGACATTCTGCTCGATCAGCCCCAACTCCTCGCCCACCCGCGTGCGGGCGATGCCGGCGAGCTTGGCGGCCTTGAGCGGCTTGTCGGCGGCGAAGAAGACGCCGTCGTCGGGGGCGAGGCCGAGCGCCGCGATCAGCTTCGCGGTCGCTTCCGGCCCCAGATTCTTGGCGATCGGACCGCCCGGCTCACCGCCCTTGATGTTGATATAGCCAAGGCCCGCCCAGCCTTCGCCGCGCACCCAGTCGTTCATGCCGTCGAAGAAGCTGCGCGGACGCGCGCCCGCGCCCGGCGCCGGGATCGCCCGCACGACGGCGCCGGTCTCGATCATCCGCGCGAACAGGCCGAAGCCGCCGCCCCGGAAATGCTCGGTGACGTCGCTGATCTCGATCGGGTTGCGCAGGTCCGGCTTGTCGCTGCCATATTTCAGCATCGCCTCGGCGAAGGGGATGCGCGGGAACGGCGCCGGGGTCACGGCGCGGCCGTTGGCGAACTCCTCGAAGACGCCATGCAGGACAGGTTCAAGCGCAGCGAAAACATCGTCTTGCGTGACGAAGCTCATTTCGAAATCGAGCTGATAGAATTCGCCTGGGCTGCGATCGGCGCGCGCATCCTCGTCGCGGAAACAGGGCGCGATCTGGAAATAGCGGTCGAAGCCGGCGACCATCAGCAGCTGCTTGAACATCTGCGGCGCCTGCGGCAGCGCATAGAATTTGCCGGGATGGACACGGCTCGGCACCAGATAGTCGCGCGCGCCTTCGGGGCTGGAGGCGGTCAGGATCGGCGTCTGGAACTCGGTGAAGCCCTGGTCGATCATCCGCCGCCGGATCGAGGCGATCACCGCCGAGCGCAGCATGATATTGCGGTGCAGCCGCTCCCGGCGCAGGTCGAGATAGCGGTATTTCAGGCGGATATCCTCGGGATATTCGGCATCGCCGAACACCGGCATCGGCAGTTCGGCCGCCGCCGACTGAACCGTGACGCTGTCCGCCCGCACCTCGATCTCGCCGGTCGGCAGGTTGGGGTTCGCCGTCCCTTCGGCGCGCTTCACGACGCGGCCGGTGATCGTCAGCACCGATTCCGAGCGGGCGCCTTCGATCAGCTTGAAGGCCTCGGCGTCGACGTCGGTGACGACCTGGGTGATGCCGTAATGATCGCGCAGGTCGACGAACAGCAGGTTGCCATGGTCGCGCTTGCGATGCACCCAGCCCGAAAGGCGGACGGTCTGGCCGACATCGGCCTCGCGAAGGGCCGCGCAATCATGGGTTCGATAGGGATGCATGTGCGAAAATCCGACTAGTTGGCTATGTATGTTCAGGCCGAGCGCATCGCGCGCCCGGACGAGCTTTGTCAAGGCGGGTGTCTCGGTTATAGGCCGCCAATGCTTATCCACCCGTTGATTGCCGACTCGGCATCACTGAAAAAGCTGTGCGATCGCCTTGCCGGCCATGACTTCGTTGCGTTCGATACCGAATTCATGCGCGAGAACAGCTATTATCCCGATCTCTGCCTGATCCAGATCGCAAGTCCCGACGAAGCGGCGGCGATCGACCCCAAGGCGCCGGGCCTCGACCTGAAACCGCTGCTCGACCTGCTCGTCGAGAATGAAGACGTGCTCAAGGTCTGCCACGCCGGCAGCCAGGACCTGGAAATCGTCTATAACCTTACCGGCAAGGTGCCCTACCCGATGTTCGACACCCAGATCGCCGCCATGGCGCTGGGGCTTGGCGAGCAGGTCGGTTATTCGGGCCTTGTCGAAAGCTATACGGGCGAACGGGTGGACAAGGGCGCGCGCTTCACCGACTGGGCGCGCCGTCCGCTCGACAAACGCCAGCTCGATTATGCGATCACCGATGTCACGCACCTCGTCGCCCTCTTTCCCAAGATGCTGGCCCAGCTCCGCAAGCGCAATCGCGGCGAGTGGCTGGACGAGGAGATGCAGCGGCTGACCGATACCGCCAATTATGCCAACGACCCCGACGCCGCCTGGACGCGCATGCGGCTGCCGAACCGCAAGCCCGACGTGCTCGGCCGCATGAAGGCGCTGGCGGCATGGCGCGAACGGGAAGCAAGCGGCAAAAACATCCCGCGCGGTCGCATCATGAAGGACGAGGCGCTGGCCGATCTCGCCGGCTCCCCGCCCAGATCCCAGGCAGCGCTCGCCAATGTGCGCGGGCTTTCGGGCGGTTGGGCGAACAATGATATCGGCGCGCGGCTGATGGCGGTGCTCGAAGCCGCATCGCCCTTGCCGGAAGCGGAAATGCCGCCCCGCAACGAAGGCAGGCCGGGCAACGGCCAATCGAGCGCGCTGGTCGCCGATCTCGTCAAGCTGCTTCTCAAGATTCGTGCCAAGGAAGCCGGCGTCGCGCCGCGCCTCGTCGCGCGCTCCGACGAGATGGAACTGCTTGCGGCCGGCCAGCGCGAGGGGCTGGCGATGCTCGACGGGTGGCGCCACGACCTGTTCGGCCGCGACGCGCTCGATCTGGTCGAAGGACGGCTTGCCTTTGCCGTGAAGGACGGCAAGCTGCGCATGACCCGAACGGAGACCGCGCCATGATCGTCACGATCCGTCCCCTGCCTCTTGCCGCCGCCTGCCTGCTCGGCCTCGGCCTTGCTGCCTGTACGACGGAACGCCCGACCGCGGCCGAACCGCCGGCGCCGAACGCCTGCAAGGCCGAAGCGGCGCGGTTCGCGGTGGGCCAGACCTGGTCCGACGCCCTTGCCGAACAGGCACGCGAGGCGTCGGGCGCGCGGTCCGTGCGCGGCCTGTTTCCGGGGCAGGCCGTGACGATGGACTATCGCCAGGACCGGCTGAACCTGCGGGTCGACGAGAGCCAGCGCGTCACGGACGTCAATTGCGGCTGATCTGACGCGCCGTCATTCAGGCGCCTTGGGGCACGGCGCCAAGCGCCGTCGCCAGCGCCTTGTGGCGGCGCACGACCGCCTCGCCGTAAAGCAGCTTCTGGTTGGCGGGCAGCTTCAACGACAACACGCCGTTGCGCAGGCTCAAGCCCCCGGCCCGCAGCCCCTCGGCCGAACCGCCCGAAATGCGCTGGCCGAGCCGCAGCGCCAATCCCCAGCAACGCGCCCGATCGAACTCCGCCGGCGTCGCGAGCCGCGCCAGCGCCAGCATCGCCGGATTGTCGGCGCGCCCCCCGAAATTGGCGTGAAGCGCGGTGGCCATCAGCGCCCTGCCCCGCGCGTCGACGCCCACCCAATTGCCGTGCAGCGCCGTATCCATGCCGCGTTCGGCGCGGTAATCGGGATGGGCGCGCCAACCGACGTCGGCGAGCAGGCAGACGACGTGGCGCAGGCGCTTGTCCTCGGCGCTGTCGTCGGCGAACAGTTCGGCCATCCAGGCGTCGAGCAGATCGCCATGCTCGGCGAAGCGCCCCTGCCGCTCGCCCTCCGCCCGCGCCGCCGCCACCAGCGGATCGACCGCGCGCAGTTCCGGCGGCATGACGTCGAACAACAATCCTTCGCGCAGCCCGTAAGCCGAGGCGACGATGGTCGAGGAGCCGAGCAAGCGCGTCACCGCGCCCAGCAGCGCCGTGGCGCTGGGCAGCGTGGCGATACGGGCGGCCGAAATCCGGGTATCGGCCTTGAGCCGCTTTGGCGCCATCTGCGCCAGCACGCGGATCATGCGCGCGGGCGCGTCGGCCGGCATCTCATATTGGTGGATGATCGGCAGCGGAAAATCCTCGAGGTGCATGTGCAGCTGCGCCAGCGCCCGCCAGGACCCGCCGACCATGTAGAAAGGCTCGCCCGCTCCAAAGCCCGCCCAGCCATTGTCGCGCAGCGCCTTGCTCACTAGGCGGCGCAGCGTCTGCGAATCGCGTATCGCCATCGCCGCCATGCGCAACGACCCCATCGGCAGGGAAAGCCGGTCGAGCGGCTTGCCATCGCTGATGCGGACCAGTTCCAGACTGCCGCCGCCGAGGTCGCCCATCACGCCCCGCGCGCCGGGAATGCCCGCGAGCACGCCAAGCGCGGAGGTATAGGCCTCCTGCTCGCCCGCCAGCAGTTCCGTGTCGAATTGGGTCGCCGAGGCAACGGCGGCGAGGAACGCCTTGCCATTCGAGGCATCGCGCACGGCGGCGGTCGCCACGGCCCGGACGCGCGAGACCTTCATGTCGCCGATGAGCAGATCGAAGCGCTTGAGCGCCGTGATCGCCCTTTCAATGGCGGTGTCGTCCAGACGGCCATTCTCGGCAACGCCACGGCCCAGCCCGGCCATGACCTTTTCGTTGAAGATGATGTCCGGCACCCGGCCATCGCCCTGATAGATGACGAGACGAACGGAGTTGGAGCCGATGTCGACGATTGCCTGACGGAAGGGCGAAGCGGTTTCGCCGGAAGCGATGGAGCGGGCGGCAACGGTCATCCGGCGCGCTCTAAGCGGTTACGGCTCGCAGGAACAGCCCGGAAAATAATCCGCGCCTCAAGGTCGCCTCAGGCTGAGCCTCGGCACGGCCTCATCCCGCTTCAACGCCGCGCCACGCCCCGACAGGGACGGGTTCGTCATGAAATAGCGGTGGAGATTGAAGCGCTTGCCGGATGTTTTCAAGCGCTGGTATGAACCATCCGGTTGCAGCAGCCAGCTTTGCTCGGTGTCCATCAAATTGGCCACCATGACCTGATCGAGCACCTGCGCATGAACGGTCGGGTTGAGGATGGGGAGCAGCACCTCGACCCGCCGGTCGAAATTACGCGGCATCCAGTCCGCCGATGTGATGAACACCTTGGCGTTGCGGCTCGGCAGCGGCTCGCCATTCCCGAACACCACGATCCGGCTATGTTCGAGGAAGCGGCCGACGATCGAGCGGACGCGGATGCGCTCGGAAAGCCCTTCGACGCCCGGCCGCAGGCAGCAGATGCCGCGGACCACCAGGTCGATCTCCACGCCGGCCGCGCTCGCCTTGTAAAGGCTTTCGATCAGCGCGATGTCGACGAGGCTGTTCATCTTGGCCCAGATCGCGGCCGGCCGTCCGGCGCGGGCATGCGCGATCTCCGCGTCGATCAGTTCGGTCAGGGTGTCGCGCATGGCGATCGGCGACATGACGATATGTTCAAGCTGCGCCGGCTGGATATAGCCGGTGATATAGTTGAACAGCTGCGCCGCATCGCGCCCGATCGCCGGGTCGGCGGTGAAGAAGCTGAGATCGGTATAGATGCGCGCCGTCACCGGGTGGTAATTGCCCGTGCCGAAGTGGCAATAGGTGCGGAATTCCGACCCCTCGCGGCGCACCACCATCGACACCTTGGCGTGCGTCTTCCATTCGATGAAGCCATAGACGACCTGGACGCCCGCGCGCTCCAGCGCGGCCGCCCACATCAGATTCTGCTCCTCGTCGAAGCGCGCCTTCAGCTCGACCACCGCCGTCACCGACTTTCCGGCCTCCGCCGCGTCGATAAGCGCGCGGATCACCGCCGACTGCTTGCCGGCGCGATAGAGCGTCTGCTTGATCGCCACGACATCGGGATCGGCCGCCGCCTGCCTGAGAAAGGCGATGACCACCTCGAAACTTTCATAGGGGTGGTGGACGATGATGTCCTTTGCCTGGATGGCGGCGAAACAATCGCCGTCAAACTCCCGGATTCGTTCAGGAAAGCGCGGCGTGTAAGGCGGAAATTTCAGGTCGGGCCGGTTCTCATCGACCAGTTCGGCGAGGTCGCCGATGCTGATGCCGCTGATCTCCGCGATCATCGCGGCGCCGTCATTGAGCGCGGCGGTGACGAGGGAGGTCAGCTCGTCCGGCATGTCGCGCTCCACCTCCATGCGGATCACGCGCCCACGCCGCCGGCGCTTCAGGGCCGAGCGATAATAGCGGACAAGGTCCTCGGCCTCCTCCTCAATCTCGATGTCCGAGTCGCGCAGCACGCGGAAGGAGCCGGAGCCGATGACCTCGAAACCCGGAAACAACGCATCCACGAAACGCCGGATCACCGACGCCACGCTGACATAGCGCACCTTCGCGCCCGGCAGGCGCACGAAGCGCGGCAGGCTGGTCGGCAGCATCAGCAGCTCGCGCACCGTTTCGCGCCCGCCGATGCGGCGCAGCTCGAACAGCAGCGAGAAGCCCTTGTTGGTGATGAACGGGAACGGGTGGGCCGGATCCAGCGCCTGCGGCGTCAGCACCGGGAAAATCTGGCCGCGGAAATGCGCCTCGAGCCATTCCAGCGCCTCGCCCGTCACTTCGCTGGCGTCGCAGACATGGAAAGCGGCGGCGTGGAGTTCCTTGCGCAGCGCGACCCAGCAGGCCTCCTGCCGCGCGGTCAGTTCCTCCACCGCCTGCTCGATCGCGACGAGCTGCTCGACCGGCGTCAGGCCGTCGTCGGACCGCTCCTCCACGCCCTGGAGCTGATGCCCCTTGAGGCCGGCGACGCGGACCATGAAGAACTCGTCGAGGTTGTTGCCCGAAATCGACAGGAAACGCAGGCGTTCCAGCAGCGGGTGGTTGCTGTTCTGCGCCTCCTCCAGAACGCGCGAATTGAATTCCAGCCACGACAGCTCGCGATTGAAATAACGCTCCGAAGGCGGGCGTACAGGGCCGGCGCTGTTGTCGACGATCAGGTCCATCGCACCATTCTAGGGCCAATATATTACGGCGTCGAGAATCCCAGATCGGCCAGAACCTCGCGCGCCAGCGGGATGCCGATGCGGCGGCGCGCCGACAGGGAACGCCGGTCGAGCGCGTCGACGACCGCGGCGACGCCGGCGAAGCTGCGCTCGATGCGCGCCAGCAGATAGGCGATGAGCGCCGGGCTGGCCTGGACGCTGCGGTCCATCAACTGCTTGGCCATGACGGCGGCCAGCAGCGCCTCGTCGGGCGCGCCGATGGAGACCACGGGCGTCGCGTTGAGGCGGGAGACGAGATCGGGCAGCGTGATCCGCCATTCGGCGTTGCCGTCCTCCGCCACCATCAGCAACGGCCGCTTGAGGTCATGCGCCCGGTTCCAGGCGTGGAACAGCACATCGTCCGGCAGGCGGTCCGCGTCGTCCAGCACCTCCCCGCCCGACCATGCGCCGAAGACCTGAGCGAGATGGCTGCGGCCCGATTTGGCGGGGCCGGTCAGCAGGCTGGCGCGCACCGGCCAGAGCGTCCAGCGCTCGAGGTGCGTCACCGCCTCGCGATTGCAGTCCGAAACGAGGAAATCGGCCGCGCCCGACGACGAGCGCCAGGCGAGTGGAAGCCCCATCTGTTCCACGATGTCAGCCGTTCGGCCGGGCCGGCGCTGGCGCGGGAGCAGGCGTCCCGGCGCCGGGTGCGCCCCCCGCCGCCGGGGCCGCGCCCGGCTGGCTGACGGGCGGCGGCGCCATCAATTCGGGCGGCATCGGCAGGGGCGCCTCGCCATCGGCCCGGCGACGCAGGCGATAGCCGCTGCCGGCCGGCTCCAGCCGCCAGCCGCGCTGGTCGAGCCGATAGCGCAGCCCGACGATGGTGCCGGCGTAATTCACCTGGACCCGTGACATGCCACCCAGCGACAGGCTCGACATGCGGGTGCCGCTGACGCCCTGGGTGGTGCGCAGCAGCTGGTCCATTGCATTGAAGGCGGCGCTGTCGGGCGTGTCGATCTCGATCTCGAACAGTCCGCCGGCGGTCTCGACCACGCCGGTGTCGACGATCGGCGCGATATCCTCAAGCGACGGCAATTCCTCGATCTTCAGCGAGGGGTCGGGCTTGAGCCGCCCGTCGCGCAGCGCCCCGGCATAAAGCCCGTCGACGCGCTGCACCGCCTGGTCGAGCATCCGGTCGAGCTGCGTCGAATCGGCGACGCGCAGGGAGAAGCGGCCGATGACCAGTCCGTCCGGCCCATGCCGCGCGGTGAAATGCCCGGTCACTGGCCCACCCGGCCAGGCGCGGTCCAGCCTCGCCTCGGCCGAGAGCACGTCGAGCGCGCCATATTGCTCCAGAATCGCGGTCCACCACGCGCGGTTGCCGCGACGGGTCTGGCCCCAGCTCATCAGCAGCGGGTCGGCCCCGGCCCCCGACGGGCGGATATAGTCGATGGGACTCGCGCCGGCCCGGAAGCGCGCCCAGGCGCGATGCCACGCGGTATTGGCGCCGACCGTACGCGCCGCCGATCCCTGTATCTCGACCGGAATGAACAGCATCGGCGGCGAGCGCATCACCTGGCCATGCACCCCCAGCAGGCTGCCGGCGCGCGCCCGGTCGAACAGCACGCCCAGCCGCCCGACATAGCGCTTCGGCCCGACATCCTCATGCTCGACGATGATTCCCGAGACCATGGCGTCGAGCGCGCTGTCGGGAAGGCGCGGCGCGGCCTGTTCGCCGCTGCCGGTCATACGGCCATAGAGCATGCGCCAGCCCCGCCGCATCGCTTCCTTGTAGGCGACGTCGCGCGCTTCACTAGCGTTGCGGCCGACGACATCGACCTCGACGCCCGCCACCTCGAAGGAGCCGGAGCTGTCCATCGCCTCGACGGCGCCGCCGTCATCCTGCGCGAGCACCGCTCCACCCACGCCGAAGGCGGTGGCAATGGCCAGCAGGGGCAACAGCGTGCGCGCGCGGCGCATGGAGGAAAAGGCGATCGGACGCATGTGTGACACTCATTACGCAGGTCCATGATGGAAATCCAAGCGTGATGTGGCTAGTCGCGTCGACATGGACTCGAAGCATGACAAGCCACAGGGCTATACCTATCAGCAGGCCGGCGTTTCCATCGCCGCCGGAAACGCGCTTGTGCGCGCCATCGCGCCATTGGCGAAATCGACCGCGCGGCCGGGCGCCAATGCGGAGCTTGGCGGATTCGGCGGCTTTTTCGACCTGAAGGCGGCGGGTTATGACGACCCGCTGCTGGTCGCCGCCAATGACGGCGTCGGCACCAAGCTGAAACTGGCGATCGACAGCGACCGCCACGACACGGTCGGCATCGATCTTGTCGCCATGTGCGTCAACGATCTGGTCGTGCAGGGCGCGGAGCCGCTGTTCTTCCTCGACTATTTCGCCACCGGCAAGCTGGAGACGGGCGTTGCCGAGCGGGTCGTCGCCGGCATCGCCGAGGGTTGCCGCATCGCCGGCTGCGCGCTAATCGGCGGGGAAACGGCGGAAATGCCCGGCATGTATGCGCCGGGCGATTATGACCTTGCCGGCTTCTCGGTCGGCGCCGTCGACCGCGCGCAGGTACTGACCGCCGATCGCGTGGACGCGGGCGACGTGATTCTCGGCCTCGCCTCCTCCGGCGTGCACAGCAACGGCTTTTCCCTCGTCCGCCGCCTCGCCGCCGACAAGGGCTGGAAGCTCGACCGGCCGGCGCTGTTCGATCAGGACGTGCTGCTGATCGAGGCGCTGATGGCGCCGACGCGGATCTATGTGAAATCGCTGCTGCCGCTGGTCCGCGCCGGGCGCGTCAACGCCCTCGCCCACATCACCGGCGGCGGTCTGCTGGAGAATATCCCGCGCGTGCTGCCCGAAGGCCTGCGCGCCTTCGTCGATGCAGACGCCTGGCCGCAGCCGCGCCTCATGGCCTTCCTGCAGGCGCAGGGGAATATCGAGCCGGCCGAGATGGCGCGGACCTTCAACTGCGGCATCGGCATGGCCGTGGTGGTGGCCGAGGGCGCCGTCGCGGACGTCACCGCCGCGCTTGAGGCGGCCGGCGAAACCGTATTCCGAATCGGCCGCATCGACGCCGGCACCAAGGGCTGCACCGTCACCAGCTCCGACGAGGCATGGAGC
>CAZACH010000026.1:0-14780 GCA_964483275.1 uncultured Sphingomonadaceae bacterium
GGCCGGATCGACATTCAGCCCATGCCGGCCTGAACTGAATGTCGATCCGGCCTAGCGCGCGCCCCGAGCCTGCCGGAATGCGGCGCGGATTCAACGCGCGATGCCTTCCTCACCGTTCGCGGAAGCGCCCCCTCCCCAGCCCCCGCCAAGCGCCTTGAACAGGTCGACACGGGCGGAGGATAGTTGCTGGATCGCGGTGGCGTAGGACGCGCGCGTCGCGAGCAGGTCCGCCTGCGCCACCAGCACGTCGAGCCAGCCGACCGAACCGGCGCGATAGCGGTCGTCGGCGAAGCGATAGGCGCGTTCCGATCTTTCCCGCGCCTCGCGCAGCGCATCGACGCGATCCTGCTGCGACGCCACGCGGGCCAGCGCCTGCTCGACCTCCTTCAACGCGGTGACGACCTTGCCGTCGAAGGCCGCGAGCGACGCATCGCCCTGCGCCTCGGCCTGACGCAGGCGCGCCCGCGCGACGGACAGGTTTGGAAAGCTCCACGACAGCAGCGGCCCGAGCGAGAAGGAAAAGGAATCGCTCCCCCGCAGGAAATCGTTGCGCAGGAAATTGCCGGAGCCGCCGATGCTGATCGTCGGGTAAAGATCGGCGGTGGCGACACCGATCCGCGCGGTGTCGGCGGCGAGTTGCCGTTCCGCCTGCCGAAGGTCGGGCCGCCGGCGCAGCAGCCCCGCCCCGTCCCCGACCGGAATGGCGGCCACCGGCTCCGGCGCGATGGCGCAGGCGCGCGCCGCCTCGGGCACGGCATCGGGGGTCGCCCCCAGCAGCGCCGCAAGCTCGAACAGCGCGACCTGCCGCTGTCCCTCATATTGCGGGATCGCGGCGCGCGCGGTCGCGGCGGCGGCGCCCGCCCGCTCGACGTCGAGCTTGCCGACCGCGCCGGCGCGCTCCTGCGCCATGACGAGGCGCAGGCTTTCGCTGCTCGTCCTGAAGGATTCCCGCGCCACGGACAGCGCATAGGCGGAGGCGCAGGCATCGAGATAGGCGCGCGTCGTCTCGGCGGCGACAGCCACGCGCACCGCGTCGCGCGCCGCCTCCACCGCCTGCGCGTCGGCGCGCGCCGCTTCGATGACACGACCGACCCGGCCGAACAGATCGACCTCCCACGCGACGGCAAGGCTTGCGTCCTGCGACCATTGGGCCGGCGCGCCGCCGACCATGCCCGCCTGCACGCCGTCGCCATAGCTGACGCCGCCCGACACGGTGGTGGACGGCAGGCGGCCGGCGCGCGCCTCCTGCAGCACGGCGCGGGCCTTGGCGAGATTGGCCGATGCCACGCGCAAATCAGTGTTGGCCGCCAGTGCCTGCCCGACCAGCGCATCGAGCGCGGGGTCGCGATAAAGCCGCCACCAGTCGTCCGGCAACGCCGTCAGGGGATCGACGCCCCTGGCCTGCGTGACGAAGGGCGCGGCCGCGCGCGCCGGCGCGGCGGGCCGTTCATAGGCGGGACCAGCCGCGCAGGCCGATGCGATCAGCGCCAGCAGCGGAAGCAGGATGCCGGGCTTACGCATGCGCCAGCCCTCCGTCCGCCCGGCCTTCGACGGGTGGCGCGGTTTCTTTCTGGCGATGATCGCCGGCCAGCAGCGTGTAGATGGTGGGCAGCACGAACAGGGTGAACAGCGTGCCGATCAACATCCCGAGCACCACGACGATGCCGATCGCGAAGCGGCTGTTCGCGCCGGCGCCGCTGGCGAACAGCAGCGGGACGAGGCCCGCGACCATCGCCGCCGTCGTCATGAGCACCGGCCGCATACGCACGGCGGCGGCGTGCCGGATGGCCTCGGTGCGATCCCAGCCTTCGCGCCGCTGCATCTCGTTGGCGAAGGCCACCATGAGGATGCCGTGCTTCGAGATCAGGCCGATCAGCGTGACCAGCCCGATCTGAGTATAGATGTTGAGCGTGGTGAAGCCCAGATAGAGCGGCACCAGCGCCCCGCATACCGCCAGCGGCACGGTGACGAGGATCACCAGCGGATCGCGGAAGCTTTCGAACTGCGCCGCGAGGACGAGGAAGATCACGATCAGCGCGAAGCCGAACGAAATCGTCAGCCTGTCCCCTTCCGTCACATATTGCCGGCTGTTGGACAGCCAGTCGACGGCGGTTCCGTCCGGCAGCGACTGGCTGCGCAGGAAGTCGACGGCCTGCCCCATCGTCACGCCCGGCATGGTGACCGCCGAGAGCGTCGCCGCGTTCATCTGGTTGAACTGGGGCAGCAGGTTGGGCTGGGGCCGGATCTCGACCTCCGTCACGGTGGACAGCGGCACGAGCTTGCCCGACGCCGCCTTGACGTAGAACTGGCCGAGATTGTCCGGCGTCAGCCGCCTGTCCCGCGGCACCTGCGTGATGACGTCATAGGAACGATCGTGCCAGTTGAAGCGGTTGACGTAATTCTCGCCGACCAGGATGGCGAGCGTGTCGGCGATCTCCGCCATCGAGACGCCCATCTCCCCCGCCTTGGCGCGGTCGATGCGGATATGCGCCTCGGGGCTGTCGAAGGCGAGATCGCTGTCGACGAAGGCGAACAGGCCGCTGCCCCAGGCCGCGCCTTTCAAGCCTTCCATCGTCTGGTAGAGGCTGGAGAACTCGTCCGCCGAGCGAATGACCATCTGCACGGGAAGCCCGCCGCTGCCCGCCGGCAGCGGGCTTTCCTGAAAGGCGGTGGCGCTGACGCCGGTGATGCCGGCGGCGGCGGCCGCGATCCCGGCTTGAATCTCGTCGGCGTTGCGGCTGCGCGCCTCCCAGTCCTTCATGATGATGCCGCCGAAGCCGGTGTTCGCATTATTGTCCAAACCGATGCCGAAGAAGCTCGCCTCGAACTCGGGGAACTGCTGGAACAGGCGATCAATCTCGCCGCTATAGCGCGCGGTGTAATCGAGATTGGCATATTGCGGCGCCTTGGCCTGGACGAACACATAGCCCATGTCCTCCGGCGGCGCGAGTTCCCGCTGGGCGCCGGTGAACAGGACCGCGATCGTCCCCAGGATCGCCACGCCCACGATCAGCACCGCGCCGCGCGCCGCCAGCGTCTTGTCGAGAAGGCGGCCATAGCCCTCGGTCAGGCGCTGCGTGCGCTGCTCGATCGTCCGCGCCAGCCGGCCCTCGCCGAGCTTGGACGAGAGCAGCCTGCTGCTCATCATCGGCGACAAGGTCAGCGCGACCACGCCCGACACGATCACCGAACCGGCGAGCGTGAAGGCGAACTCCCGGAACAGGGCGCCGGTGAGGCCGCCCATCAGGCCGATCGGCGCATAGACGGCGGCCAGCGTGATGGTCATCGCGATGATCGGCCCGACGATCTCGCGCGCGCCCACCAGCGCGGCGGCGATCGGCTCCAGCCCTTCCTCGATATGGCGGTGGATATTCTCGACCACCACGATCGCGTCGTCGACGACGAGGCCGATCGCCAGCACCATCGCCAGCAGCGTCAGCAGGTTGAAGGAAAAGCCGAACGCCAGCATCAGCGCCGCCGCGCCGAGCAGCGACAGCGGGATGGTGACGACCGGGATGATGACGGCGCGGAAGGAACCGAGGAACAGGAAGATCACCACCACGACGATCAGGATCGCTTCGACGAGCGTTCGCTGGACCTCCTCGATCGAGGCGTTGACGAAATGCGCGACGTCGAAATTGTTGATCACCTCGACACCCGGCGGCGCGGCCTTCTGGATGCCGGGCAGCAATGCCTTGACGTCGCGGACGATGTCGAGCGGGTTGCCGTCCGGCGTCGGCGAAATCGAGATGAACACCGCCGGCCGGCCGGAGGTCAGCGCGGCGGCATCGTAATTCTGGCCGCCCAACTCGACGGTGGCGACATCGCCCAGGCGCACCAGGCTGCCCTCGCCGGCCTTCAGCACCATCTGCCGGAAGGCCTCGATATCCCTGAGGTCGGTGCCCGCCGTGATGTTGATCGCGGTGTTGGCGCCCTTGAGCTGCCCCGGCGACGACTGGACATTGTTGGCGCGCAGCGCCGCCGCGACGTCGCTCGCCGAAAGCCCGCGCGCGGCGAGCTTCACGGGGTCGACCCAGACGCGCATCGCCAGCGGCGCGGCGCCCGCGACCTCGGCCGAGGCGACACCCGGCACCGAGGTGATGAGCGGCTGCGCGACGCGCGTGGCGAAATCCGCGATCTGCGGCGTGGGCAGGCTGTCGCTGGCGAAGGCGATATACTGGATGGCCGAGGCGCCGTCGGTGATCTTGTTGATGACGGGATCGGTGACGCCGGCGGGCAGGCGATATTTCACCTGCTGCACCTTGGACAATATCTCCGTCATCGAACGGTCGGCATCGGCGTTGAGCGTCAGCTTGGCGCTGATCCGGCTCTTGCCCTGGCTCGATGTCGAGGTGAGATATTCGATGCCGCTCGCCGTCGCGATCGCCTGCGCGATCGGCGTCGTGACGAAGCCCTGCATGACATCCTGCGTGGCGCCCGGAAAGGCCGTGTCGATCGTGATCGTGGCGCTTTCCATCTTGGGATATTGCCGGATCGGCAGGCTGACCGTCGCGCTCAGCCCGACGAGCAGGATGAGCAGGCTGACGACGATTGCCAGGATCGGCCGGCGGATGAAGATGTCGGTGAACGCCATGTCAGCGCGCTCCCGGGCCGAGCAGGCGCGCGACCTTGACCTCGCCGTCCGGCTGGACGCGCAGCTGCCCTTCGGTGACGATCACGTCGCCCGGCTTCAGGCCGCTGGTGACGAGCACGTCATTGCCGATGCGCCGCCCGGTCGTGACCGGAATGAACGCCGCCTTGCCGCCCTTGCGCGCATCCTGCCCGCGTATGACGACAACGCTGTCGCCCTGCGCCGAGGTCTGGATGGCGGTCGCCGGCACGACCAGCGCGCCGGTCTGCGGCGGCAGGACCAGCGCGGCCGTGACGTACATGCCGGGGCGCAGCGCCCGATCCGGGTTGGGAAGCACGGCCTGCACGGTGACGTTGCGCGTGTCCGCGCCGATCTGCGGTTCGATGGCGTTGACGCGCGCCGTGAACGTCCGGCCGGGAAAGGCATCGCTGGCGACATTCACCGCCGCACCCGGCTTGAGCAGGCCGAGATTCTGCTGGGGCAGCGCGAATTCGACATAGAGGCTGGACAGGTCGGTCAGGGTTGCGACGGGATCGCCGGGGTTGAGATACTGGCCGGGATTGACGCGACGGATGCCGATCTGTCCGGCGAAGGGCGCGCGCACCTGCTTCTGGATCAGGCGGGCGTCGAGCTGCCGCACGGCGGCGATCGCCTGATCCCGCTCGGCCTTGCGCTGTTCGAGCAGTTCGCGCGGCTCGGCGCCGGTCGGGGCCAATTGCTCGGACCGCGCCACCTGAATGCCGGCGAAGGACGCCCGCGCCTGCGCCGCCTGCCGGTCGGCGCGCTCGGGGCCGTCGAAAAGCTGCACGAGCAAGGCCCCGGCGGCAACCTGCGCGCCCGCCTGGAAACGGATCGCCGAGACCCGGCCGGCGACCTCCGGCGACAGCATCACCTCGCGCACGGCGGTCAGGCTACCGACCGCCTCCAGCGAGGCCGGCACTTCCTGGGCGCGGACCTGCATCGCGGCGACGACGACGGGCGGCTGCTGCCAGTCCCCCGCCTGCCCCGTCCGGACGGAGCGCCACAGGAACAGCCCGCCCAGAATCAGGACGAGGATCAGGACGGTGAGGAAAATCGCGCGGCGTTGCGACACATGCGCGCCAGCGCGCTCAACAAGACTCATGTCGGCTCCAATTCATGTCCGCAAGAAGGCGCGGATGGGAAACTTGCGGGAATAAACCGACCCGGCTAATAGAACCTCAACCATTGTTGAGGTCAAGCACTATTTCAACGGCGCTGGAATCTTCCCGGATATTGACGGTCGGCCAGGTCGCTCATCGTAGCGGCGTAGCGATTTCGACGATCCATTTCTATGAAAAGCAGGGGCTGATCGAAGGCTGGCGAACCAGCGGCAATCAGCGCCGCTATCACCGCGGGGTGTTGCGCCGGATCGCGATCATCCGCATCGCCCAGCGCGCCGGCGTTCCGCTGACGATCATCAAGAACGCCCTCGCCGACCTGCCGCACGACCATGTCCCGAGTGCACAGGACTGGAGAAGCTTCACCGAGGCCTGGACCGGGATGCTCGACGAGCGCATCACGGCCCTGCTGCAACTGCGCGATCAGATCGCAAGCTGCATCGGCTGCGGCTGCCTGTCCTTGCAGGATTGTCCGTTGCGCAACCCGATGGACGAACTGGCGCGGCTCGGCCCCGGTCCCCAATGCCTGAACCCGGCCACCGCCCCCAACGGCCGGGGTCTGTGAGGCAGCACCGGCCCGCGTCATTCGCCTGACGCATAGTCCAAATCCACAGATGCGATACCCACCCCCCGCGCGGTCGATTGCGGTCGCGCCGCCATCTTGTTATGCGCCTGCGATGCATTCGCAATAACTGTTCACGGTGGCTCAGATCAGACTTTTCAACATTGACCTGAACCTGCTGCTGACCCTCGCCCTCCTGCTTCAGACGCGGAGCGTCAGCGCGACCGCGCGCCGCCTCGGCACCAGCCAGCCGACGACCAGCCGTGCATTGGCGCGCCTGCGGGAGTTGTTCAGCGACCCCCTCCTCATCCGCACCAACGCCGGCATGGAACTCACCCGCCGCGCCGAGGAGCTTGTCGAGCCGTTGCAGGAATGGCTCCGCCACACCGACTCGCTGCTGGTCGCCCAGGCTTTCGATCCGCTGACGCTGGAGCGCCGCTTCAGGGTGGCCTCCACCGATTTCGGCGTCACCGCGGTCATTGCGCCGGCGCTGGGCCGCTTTCACCAGGAGGCGCCGGGCGCGGTCATCGACGTCACGCCGTTCAACGACCAGATGTTCAGCAAGCTCGGTTCGGGCGAGATCGACCTGATCGTCTCAGGCCTCGATCCCGACAACAGCGTGATCTACAGCCGGCGGCTCTTCACAATGACCGGCGCCTGCCTGATGCGCGCCGACCATCCGCTGGCGCTGGAGACCCAGGGCCGGCTCACCCTCGATCAATTCCTGCAATGGCCGCACATCAGCATCCTCGTCGGCGAAGGGGGCTATGACCGGATCGGCGCCATGCTCGGCACACGCGCGGCGGAGCGCAGGATCGTCGCCACCACACCTTATTTCCATGCCGCGCACCGGATGCTCGCTTCCTCCGACGCGATCCTGACGCTCCCCCTGCCCGCGACGCGCCAGGTGGAAAATGACGGCGCGCTTGCGATCCGCGAGGCGCCGGAGTTCCTCACGCCGCTGGACTATTGGATATTGTGGCATGAGCGCAGCCGGCGGGACCCGGCGACCATATGGCTGGTCGACCTCCTCGCCGACGCCAGCGCCGCCTCGGGCGTATAAACGATATTCAATCATGATATTTGCCAACCGGACGCCGATCTGCGCAAGCCGCTAATGCGATTTACTCGCAACATCGGATTTCGGTTGAAACCCCCAAGGATCGGCGGACGCGAAGGTGGGCGAGGCCTCGTCTCTGCCATCGGGCCGCGCGGCGGTTCGCGGGACCGGGGAGAATGCTGAAATCCGACTCCAATCTTGAAGGGGGTTCGGAAATGAAATTGGGTGTTTGTGCGCTGCTGTCGGCAACGGCGCTGGGCTGGGTCCTCGGTGCGCCCGCGCTGGCGCAGGATCAGGCGGGTCAGGGCCAGGGGGAAACGCAGGTTCTGGACGAGCTGCGCGTGCTGAGCGCCGAGGAGCAGCTCAAGCAGGCGCTCGGCGTCTCGATCATCACCAGCGAGGACATCGACCGCCAGCCGCCGGCACGCGACCTGTCGGAACTGATCCGCACCCAGCCGGGCGTCAACCTCACCGGCAACACCGCCAGCGGCCAGTACGGCCAGAGCCGCCAGATCGACCTGCGCGGCATGGGGCCGGAAAACACCCTGATCCTGATCGACGGCAAGCCCGTCCTGTCGCGCAGCTCGACCCGCATGGGCCGCCATGGCGAGCGCGACACGCGCGGCGATTCCAACTGGGTGCCGCCGGAAATCATCGACCGTATCGAGGTCATCCGTGGCCCGGCGGCGGCCCGCTATGGCTCGGGCGCGGCGGGCGGCGTCGTCAACATCATCACCAAGCGGCCGGAAACCGCGAACTACTCCATCACCGGCTTCGTCGAGGTGCCGGAAAGCAGCAAGGAAGGCGGCACCCGCCGCGTGACGGCGAACGTCGCCGGACCGCTCAGCGACGTCTTCTCCTATCGCCTGACCGCCAACGGCAGCTGGACCGACCCCGACGCGCTGGACATCAACCAGCAGGCCGCCGAGGATGAAGGCCTCGCCAACATTCGCGCCGGCCGCGAAGGCGTCGTCTCCTACAATGTCAGCGGCGTGCTCAGCGCCAAGCTCGACGAGGCCAACCGCCTCGATCTCGACGGTGGCTGGAGCCGCCAGGCCAACCGCTTCGTCGGCGGCCAGCCGAGCGGCGTGGTCGATCCGGACGGTGCGGGCACCCTCCCCGATCTGGCGCGCGCCAATGCCGAAACCAGCCGCCTGACGCGCACCACCGTATCGCTCACCCATGTCGGCGACTATCAGTTCGGCAAGGCCAACACCTATATCCAGTGGGAGCACACCGCCAATCGCCGCCTGCGCGAAAGCAACAATGGCGGCGGCGAGGCGATCTTCAACTCGCCCGACGTCTACCAGACGACGCTGCTCGACAACGTCGCGGCCAAGAGCGAATGGAATATCCCGCTGACGCTCAGCGCCAACCAGAATCTGACGCTGGGCGCCGAATATCGCGGGGAATTCCTGAAGGCCCCGATCAGCCTGACGCCGGACGTCCGCCAGAAGGAAAAAGCCCACCTGATCGGCGCCTATATCGAGGATAATATCCTCATCGGCAGCAAGCTGACGCTGACGCCGGGCGTGCGCTTCGACCATCACAGCAAGTTCGGCGGCAATTTCAGCCCCAGCCTCAACGGCTTCTATGCCGTGACCGGCGATTTCACGATCAAGGCGGGTATCGCGCGGGCGTTCAAGGCCCCGAACCTCTACCAGCTCAGCCCCGACTACAGCTATGGCAGCATGGGCAATGGCTGTCCGCTCTGGTATCCCGGCCAGTGCCAGATTCGCGGCAACCCGGACCTGAAACCGGAAATCTCGGTCAACAAGGAAATCGGCCTCGCCTATTCCGACAGCAAGGGCATCGCGGCGAGCGTCAGCTATTACCACAATGCCTACAAGAACAAGATCACGAGCAGCGAAACGCTGTCCCAGGACGTTCCGGGCGGCGCGAATTACTTCAACTGGGAAAATAGCGGCCCCGCCACGATTTCGGGTGTCGAAGGCAATGTGACCATTCCCTTCACCAAGCAGATCAGCTGGACCACCAACTTCACCAAGGTGATCGATTCCGAGCGTGAAGTGTTCGTGCGCATGCTCGACGGCACGGACGGCATCATCAAGGCGCCGGTGTCGCTGGTGCCCGAATACACCATCAACAACACGCTGCGGATCGCGCCCACCGAAAAGTTCGGCATCACGCTGACCTCGACGCATTATGGCCGCATCGACCCCACCAACAAGGGACCGCGCGCCGGCGAGCTGGACCCCGACACGCTGATCTCCCGCAAGGCCTATACGCTGGTCAATTTCGGCGTCGACGGGCGTATCGACGGCTTGAAGCTGGCCGCCGGTATCGACAACATCTTCCGGAAGCGCATCCGGGCGACGAGCGGTTCCGCCGGCAATGACGGCGCGAACGCCAATACCTTCAACGAGCCGGGCCGGACCTTCTGGCTGTCCGCCGGCGCCTCGTTCTGACGACAGGTCCCGCCCGCATCGGATGGTCCGATGCGGGCGGAAGCGGAGCAATGGCACATGCCGGATGACGGTTCGGACTATCTGCTGGAAGTCCCCTACCCGCCGCAATTCTATCGCGAGCATGCGCCGCTGTGGCTTCGGACGGTGCTTGCCGCCAACGGCCGCCGCCATTCGGCAGAGGCCGATCCCGCATGGTGCGAGGTCGGCTGCGGATCGGGTCTCGGCCTGATCGTCCTTGCCGCGACCAATCCGTCGACGACATTCCACGGCATCGACGTCAATCCCCGGCATATCGACGACGCGCGCGCTTTCGCGGCCGCGGCCGGCATCGGGAATGTGCGCTTCCATCGCGCCGATATTCGTCAGGCCGATCATCTGCCCGCCTTCGACCATATCGTGGTGCGGGGCCTTTATTCATGGGTTGCGCCCGAAATCCGCCGGGCGATCGACCAGTTCACGGCCAGCCATCTTCGCCCCGGCGGCGTCGCGCTGATTCATTATCTCGCATTGCCGGGGGCGGCGGATTTCACCGCCTTCCACGGCCTGTTCCGCGCGATCGGATTGCGGACGGGAACGTCGGCGCGCGAGACGGTCCGGGCCGGGTTGGACATGATCGCGCGGCTTCGCGAGGGCCGGGCCGGCTTCTTCGCCACCCATCCGGTTGCCGAGCGGATGGCGCGGCAAATCGCGGCGGACCATCCCGACTATACGGCGCACGACTATCTCAACGACCATTATGCGCCGCTGTCGTCCGCCGAGGTCATCCACCATCTGCATGGGCAGGGACTGCGCTTTGCCGGCAGCGCGACGCCGTTTGACAATCTCGACGACTTCTCGGTTCCCGGCAATCTGCGCGCCCTGTGCGCGGCGCAGCCGGATATCGGCCTGCGCGAAGCGATGAAGGACGTCGCCGGCAACCAGTTCTCCCGCCTCGACCTGTATGTGCGGGATACCGCGCCGCTGCCGGCGGAGGCGCGGGACGCCACGCCCGGCAATCTGCATTTCCGGGCGCTTCCCGGCGCGCCGCGAACGGGCGGACTGAGCTTTGCGTCCCGCATCGGACAGGTCGCGGGCGACGCCTCCGTGTTCGGGCCGGTTCTGGAGCTGTTCGCGTCGGGCGATGTCATTTCCGATGACGCGGTGGCGGCCCTGCCCCGCTTCGCGGCCAACCCGGCAAGCGTGAGCGCCGTGCTCCAGGCGATGATGGGCGCCGGGCTGATCCATCCGGCGCCGGAAACGCCCGCCGACCCGGAGCCTGCGCGCCGGGTCAATGCGCTGCTGCTCGAACGCCGCCGCGCCGGCGCGGTCATACCGGCGCTCGCGTCGCCGGCGCTGGCATCGGCGCTGTTCCTGCCGCCCGAGCTTCTGGACGTCTGCGCAGCGGGGCAGGCGCTGCCCGCCGAGGTCCAGCGCCTGCTCCCCTGAGCTATCGCCGGGTCGGCGGTCCCGCCGAGAACAGCTTGCGGAAGCTGATCGTCACCGTCCGGCCCAGCGGGTCCAGATAGCCCGGTTGATAGCGCAGCGGCGTCGCGCCGGTGGCGTCGCTGACCTTGCGGCGCGTGTTGAACAGATTGTCGATATTGAGCGACACGCGCGCGCCGCGCAGGAAGGGATGGTTTGCGGCGACGCCCGGCACCTGTGAGAGGTTCGCGAAGACGCGCAGGTCGGTGGTCACGAGGCTGCCGAAATCCAGCCGCGACACACCGCCCAGCGCGCCGTCGACATGGGTGCCGCTTTCCCAGTTGACGTTGAGACGCGCGCCCAGCCCGTTGTTGCTGTATCCGAAGCGCCCCTGAAGCTCGTGGCGTGGCTGCCCGCCGGACGAGCCGGTGGCATCGCCGCTCAGCAGGTCGAGCGCCGGCACGCCCGGCGCGATCAGGATGGATTCGGTCAGGTGCCAGGTGTGATACAGGCTGAACTGAAGCCGGCCGCTGCCCTGCCCCTGGCCGCCGCCGAAGGCCGAGCCGCCAGGTCCCCGCGAACCGCCTCGCGATCCCGCGCCTGCGGACGCGCCGCCCGCGCCGCGCGGCCCCTCGCCGGTCGCCTGCCCGTCACGGGAGGCACCCTCGCCCGACTGCTCGCCGGGCTGGCGCTCGCCGCCGGGCTGCTGACCGAACAGGCCGCGCAGGTTGGCGGGGCGATCCTCCGGCTTCGAGCCGGCGGCGCGCCATGCCTCGAATTGCTTCTGCATCGCCGATTTCAGCGGAACCGAGAAGTTGAAGCCCCAACGCAGCTCCTCGCTCTGCGACCGCAGGAAATTGATCGGCCGCGCGTCGATCTGGACCAGCGCGCCATCCGCGTCGCGCACGAAGCGGTCCGGGAAGGCCGCCTCGACCGCCGGCGTCGGCGACGGAAAGCCCGCGATCGGGTTGCGCGTCCGGCTGTTGAGATAGGTCGCGGTCAGCGTCAGGTTGCGCTTGTCGAACGGCTTGACGGTCGCGTTGACGCGGAACTGGTCGCGCACGCTTTCCCGCAGCAGCACATTGCCGCCGGTCAATTCCGTGACGAACACCGTCTCGCCGCGCGCATAGTCGAAGACCGAGACGTTGGGCGTCGAGACCAGCGGGTTGCTGATCTGCTGGCCGGAAGGCGCCGAGCGGTCCTGACTGGCTGAAACCTGCAAGCGGATTTTCGGCACCGGCGTCCAGCGCAGGCCATAGCCGAGCGTCGACAGCGTGCCGAAGTCCGACAGCTTCTGCACGGCGGCGTTGACGTTGACGCTGGTGTCGCCGATGGCCCCCAGCACGGCCCGGTCGCGGCTGCTGACCGGCAGGTCGATGCTGACCTGCCCGCTTCCCGTCTCGCGCGAATAATCATTGCTCCTCGGCACGCCGGAGCGCACGGAATCGCTGCTGAAGCCGTTGGCCGACGCGCCGAAGCGCAAGGTGGTCATCGCGTTGCCGGCCGGCAGCTTGAACAGCGCGCCGCTTACCAGAAGATCGCCGCCGATCGACTGCGACCGCGATTTGGCGCGGTCGAGCAGGCGATCGCCGAGCAGCGAATCCGGGATCGCGCCGAACGGATTGAGCGACGCATCGCCCGCGTCGAGTGCCGATTGCAGCCCGTCGGCGGAGAAACCGCGCTGGGTGCGGGTGCGGGTTTCGGCGATGTCGCCATTGCCGGTGAACGACCATTGCCAACCCGGCACCAGCCCGCCGTTCAGGGTCACGCCGACATGACCGGTGGTGCTGCGAACCCGCTGGGTCAACGCGCCGGTCTGGTCGAGATAGCGATAAAGCTGAACGTCGTTGGCGAAGGGCGAAAAGGGGTTGTCGGCCGCCAGCAGCAGGCCGAACGACGGCAGGCCTTGCAGGGAATCGCTTTCGCTCAGCTCGACGCGCCCGTTCACGGTCGCGGACACGTCGCCCAGCGCCCGCGCGAGGGTGGCGTTGGCGGAGAAGCTCTCCGTCTCCGGGCTGAGCGTGCGATAGCGGGACAGGTCGCTGACCCGCGCAGTGTTGGCGCCGGCGACGAAATCACCGAGCGCGGGCGCGCCGGTGGCCGCGCCGGCCGGCACGGCGGCGACGGTCACAGGCTGGCCGGCCAGCGCCGACAGCGCCGGGTCGATCTCGCCGTCCCTGGTGGGCGCCGTGACGTTCCCGCCAAGCGCATAGGGCCGGCGTCCCGCCGCCGTCACCACGTCGCGCTCGCTTTCCAGCAGCGACGCCGCCTTCGAATATTTGAGGTCGACAGTCAGCCGGTTATCGCCACGGATGCGCAGCAGGCTGGCGCTGGCCGTCCCGTTCTCCCGCCCGCTCTCGGTCGTCAGGCCGCCGCGCACCTCGCCCAGCTCCGCGCGGAAGCGCGGGCGCAGCACGATGTTCACCACCTTCTGGTTGGCCGAATAGCCATAGCTGAGCGCCACCTGCTCGGGCAGGATCTCGACGCGGGACACGGCCTCCGTGGGCAGGTCCTGGATTTCGGAAAAGCTGGAAATCCGCTTGCCGTTGAGCAGCACCACGGGCGATCCGGCGGCGGCATTGGTCTGCGGCTCAAGCTCGGTCAGCAGCTCGGCGATGGTGGTGGCGCCGAGCGCCCGCACGTCGGCCGCCCGCAGCTGGATCTCGGGCGTCACATTGCCGATGACGGCCCCGCGCTCCGGCTGGCCGGTGACGACGATCTCATCTTCATATTCATCCGGCACGTCCTGCGCGAACAGCGCCGTGGGCGACACGCCCAGCAGCAGGGCGGCAAGCCCCGCATATCCCGAAATTTTCACCTTCCACCCCCGCGCACCGCAATACCGGCACGCCTTTCAAACATGATTGCCGAAGAAAATTGTCGTCAGGCCAGAAACGAGATGAGATTCAACTCAATATCAAAACTGAATAGTCTTCATCCAGAAACTTGAAGGTCGAACTACATTTGCGACCCATCGCTTTAGCGCTTCCGTTCCTTTACGATCCATGAACAGATGGCGATAAGGACGCTTCGATTCACAGACCCCGAAGCCGATGGGCTGACCATGCCCGTGCCCTGGAAGCGCCGATTACTGCGATTCGCTCTCAACAACAAGTGGTTCATATGGGGCCGCCGGGGGCGAAAAATTGCGCTTTGCGGGGGTTGTGGACTTGACACGCATCGGCGATCAACCGTTCTGCGATCGGCCAGATCGCACCCGCTTCGCCTTCGCGATCGGGATCGAGGAGGACATGCTGAACAACCATCCTTCAACCTTCGACGCAGGTGCCGCGCGCAAGGACATGGTTGCCGCCTATCGCAGCACGATCGGGCGCCGCGTGGCCATCCTGATCGCCATGGCGGCGGTGGGCATCGTCGCGTTCGCGCTCGATATCTCGACGGGTCCGTCGGCCCTGTCGCTGGGCGACGTGTGGGCGGCCTTCTTCGATCCCGCCCGGCTGACGCCGCCGGAACTGACGATCATCCGCGAGGTCCGCCTGCCCTATGCGCTGATGGCGATACTGGTCGGCGCGTCGCTGTCGCTGGCGGGCGCGGAGATGCAGACCATCCTCAACAATCCGCTGGCCAGCCCCTTCAC
>CAZACH010000027.1:0-10169 GCA_964483275.1 uncultured Sphingomonadaceae bacterium
ATCCGGGGATAAAACCTTTGGCGGGCCGCGAGGTTCCCGGGCGGGGAAAATATTAGGGGTGCGCCGGGCCGACGCAGCGCAGTGGCAACTCTGGCGTCAGCGGGGCGTTCGTCTTCGACGACCATTTGTCACGAGGGACGGAAAATCATGGGAAAACCCCCATCGGCGCCGCCCAATTCCGACATTGACGGCGTCAACGAGGATCGCAAGCCGATAGACCATCCGGACAATGCGCGGGCGAAGGTCCGGGGGGAAGCGGAAGCGCGGCGAAAGGATTCGATCGGAAAGCCCAGCGTCGGCAGCGTCACGACCGGCAAGGGCTGACGGCGGGGCCACGGCGCCGGATCAGGCGGCGGCGGTGGCGCCCGGCGATCCCGGCATCAACGGAATGGCGAGGGCATAGCCGCCCGACCGCGGATCATGCTTCAGCTCGGCGCGCATCTTTCGCGCCATGCCCTGGATGATGCGCGCCACGTCTCCCTCCGCCGCCGGGCCGAAGCGATCGGTGCCCTTGAAGTCGTCCGACAGGATTTCCATCACGGCCCGGCCCTCCCCGCCGTGACGGAGGCGGATGCTGATCGGCGCGGGCGACGGCTGCAATGCCATTTCGGAGAGCATTTCGGCGAGCATGAACGCCACGGCGATGGCGACGTCCTGATTGACGCGCGCCTCCTCGGTGGTGAGGTTCAACATCAGGCCGTTCTCGTCAGGCCCCTTGAGCGACGGCAGCAGCTCGCGGAGCAGGGAATCCAGCCGGATGCCGCTCGCCTCCTCCTCGGCATAATGGTGGCGATGGGCAAGGGCGAGCGCGTCGACGCGGCGCTGGATGGCGGCATAGGCCAGGGCGATTTCAGGCGATTCGGCGCGGCGGGCCTGAATGCTGAGCAGGCTGGCGATGACCTGCAGGTTGTTCTTGACGCGATGATGGACCTCGCGAACCAGTTGGCGCTGCCGTTCCAGCCCGGCGATCATCTCCTGCTCGTGCCGTTCCGCCCCCTCGGCCATATTATCGAAGGCCTGCGCCAGCGAGGCGACCTCGACGCTCGGCGACGCGATCGGGCGCAGCCGGATCTCGCGATGGCCGTCGGCGTAAAGCTGGACGGCGCGCCGCATCCGCCCCAGCGGGCGGGCGAACAGGCGATGGACGACGAACCAGGCGACGAGCAACGCCGCCACCCACATCAGGAAAGGCAGCAGGGCGATCAGGATTTCGCCGGCGCGCAGCCGCGAATCCGGGAAGGTGACGCGCAGGACGCCGCCGGTTCCGGGCAGGGTGTAGGACAGGCGCGTCGATGTGCCGGAAATCGTCTGGGGGTCCAGCGCCAGCAGGCGGTCGCCGGTGACGATCGCGAAATCATAGAGGCCCCGGCTATCGCGCTGGCTCGCCACGCCCTGCAGATAGATGGCGGGAATGCTGCCGATGACCCGCTGGCCATGATCGCCCGAGACGATGAGCTGCACGGACAGGGAGAGGCTGTCGATGCGCACCACCGGCTCGGCCTTGGCCAGCGCGAGCAGCTTGAGGTCCGTCGCATCGGGCTGCGGCCGCAGGCCCATGCCGGCATCGCAGATGTTTTGGCCGTGCGCGTCGATGATCACGATCTGGACGAGCGCCGGGTTGTTGGTGACGAGGCGGTCCAGAAACGCCTCGCAGCCGGCGCGGGGCGTGCCCGGCGGGATCGCCCCGGCCGCGGCGCGCAGCGCGACATAATCGCGCTCGATCGCGGCCGATATGTCGGCGCCGACGAGCTGGAGCTGGCTGCGCGCGTCCTGCCCCAGGCGACCGCGCGCGAACTGGTAATTGTCGATGGCCGCCAGCAGCGACAGTATGCCCATGGGCAGCAGCGCCACCGAGAGCGCGATCACGAGCTTCACGGTGCTGGGGATGGAGTTGAACAGCGCCGACAGCTTTGCCGCCGGCTTCAGGAAAAGGCCGCGCAGCGCCAGAGCCGGGCCGGCGGTCACTTCAACTTTCGTAGCAAATCCAGCATGGAATCGGGAATGTCCTCGCTCAACGCCTTGTCATAGACGGAGCGAAGCGCCCGCCCCATCTGGTCTTCGCGTTCCTTGCGAACGGTTGGACGAGTGCCGTCCTTGCGTTTGTCACCAAGTTTGCTCGGGAGCGGTTTTCCATTGCTCTTCCCCACCCGGTCTTCGCCGCCCCTCGTCAAACGCTGTCTCCAAACAAGGCAATCAGCACCATGCGACACTAGTCGATGAACGCGCGATCCTGCCCCCGCCGACCGCGTCAGTTAACCGCTGTTGTCGGGTGTGGAAACAAAAAAGGCGATCAATGGTTCCATCGGGCGGGAGCGGGTTGACGGGGTTGCTGGATCGGCATGCGACCCTCTACCATGAACCCACGCCCCGGCGCCGTCGTGACGCCGGGAAGCCTTTGGAAGGTCTGGATTGATGTCGTTAGCCGATGAGATTGTGCCCCATCTGCCCTACCTGCGTCGCTATGCGCGGGCGCTGACCGGCAGCCAGGGGCATGGGGACGCTTTCGTGCGCGCCGCGCTCGAGGCTATCGTCGCCCAGCCCGATGCCTTCCCGCGCGACGTCGATCCGCGCCTGGGACTGTACCGCGTCTTCCACGGCATCTGGTCGAGCGCCAATGTCGAGGTCGCCGACGAAGCCGACGCGCTTCGCGGCGAGGAGGCGGTGGCGACGGGCCGCCTGTCGCGCATCACGCCGCTGTCGCGTCAGGCCCTGCTGCTGACCGCGATGGAGGGGTTCACCAGCGAGGAGGCCGGCTATCTCATTGATGCCGGCGCCGGGGACGTGGAGCAGCTGGTGGACGAAGCCATGGACGAGATCGAACGGCAGACCCGCACCGAAGTGATGATCATCGAGGACGAACCGATCATCGCCATGGACCTTGAAACCATCGTGCGCGACCTTGGCCACCATGTCGTCGGCGTCGCCGTGACACGGGACGAGGCGGTGGCGATGGCGCTCGACAAGCGGCCGGGCCTCGTCCTCGCCGATATCCAGCTGGCGGACGACAGCTCCGGGATCGACGCGGTCAAGGACATCCTGGCCGAATTCGCCGTGCCGGTGATCTTCATCACCGCCTTTCCGGAGCGCCTGCTGACCGGCGAGCGGCCGGAGCCGACCTTCCTCATCACCAAGCCGTTCCAGCGTTCGACCGTGAAAGCGGCGATTTCGCAGGCGCTTTTCATGAATGCGGCGACGATGCCGGCCTGAGGCGCGGAACTGACCGGGGCCCATGACGTTCCATCATCGTAACTTCTTCAAGGGGTAGCCGATGGCGGAAAACGATCATACGCATGTGACCAAGGAGGAAGCCCGCGCGGGCAACACCCCACATATCGTCCGCTACGTGCTTGTAATCTCGCTGGTTCTGGTGCTTGTTGCATTCCTGATCGCCTATTTCATCGGGCAGTGAATTGCATGGGGCTGGTATATCGCAGGTCGAATCCCATATCGCTTCGGCCGCAGTTTTCGCCTGTGCCGAAAAGGCGTCAGAGGTTATCTTGATGACGAGTGAGGATGGCGACGACGTCGAAGTCCAGCCCCTTTCCGACGACGAGTTCAAGCATGAACTCGCGCAGGTGCTGCCGCATCTGCGCGCCTTCGGGCGGTCCCTGTCGGGCAATCGCGATCTGGCGGACGACCTCGTTCAGGAAACCATGCTCAAGGCATGGGCGGCGCGGGCGCGTTTCCAGGCCGGCACCAACATGCGGGCGTGGACCTTCATCATCCTGCGCAACATCTTCCTCTCCCAGATGCGCCGGGCGCGCTTCAAGGGGGAGTGGGACGAGATCACGGCGGCGCGCATCCTGGCGGCGCCGGCCAGCCAGGACCGCCATATCGAACTCGGCGACCTGCAACGCGCGCTGCTCGAACTGCCGCAGGCGCAGCGCGAGGCGCTGATCCTCGTGGGGGCGGGCGGCTTCGCCTATGAGGAGGCGGCGGCGATCTGCGACTGCGCGGTGGGCACGATAAAGAGCCGGGTCGCCCGGGGCCGGACCGCCCTGAGCGCCATCCTCACCGAAGGGCGCCTGCCGTCCCGCCGGGAGGCGGAACCGAGCGAAAACGGCCCGCTGCAATCTATCATGGACGATGTCGACGCGCTGAGCCGCGATCGCGGTTGAGGAAGGCGGGCCGCGCCGGCGCCGATCAGGGCGCCTTGACGGTCTGCACCACCTCGAACCCCTCGAACTTGGGATGGCCGAGATAGAGCGGCTTGTTGTCGCCGGCATTGCGGTGCGCCTGCCGGAACGCATCCGAGCGGGTCCATTCCTCGAAATCGGCGCGCGAGCGCCAGACGGTGTGGGAGGAGAACAGGGTGTGATCCTCCTGGCTTTCACCGCGCAGCAGGTGGAATTCGATGAAGCCCGGCACGCCGTCGAGATAGGTGTCGCGCGAGAGCCAGACCTGCTCGAACGCGTCTTCCTCGCCCGGAATGATCTGGAAACGGTTCATGGCGATGAACATGCTGCCCTCCTGATTGATCGAATCGGTGCTCGCGCGGAGCATAGCCTGCCTTGGCATATCGTTAGATAGCGAACTTCCTCGGGCCGCTTTTTCACTGGCCGCCAGCCCGGTCGCGCCATATATGCTGCCCGAAGCGACCAGCCAGCAGTAGGGAGAAACGCGATGGCGAAGAGCAACAAGGTTATCATCACCTGTGCGGTGACGGGTTCCATCCACACCCCGTCAATGTCTCCGTACCTGCCGGTCACGGCGCAGGAGATCGCGGATTCGGCGCTCGGCGCGGCGGAAGCCGGCGCGGCGATCGTCCACCTCCACGCCCGCAACCCGGAGGACGGCCGCCCCGACCAGTCGCCGGAAGCGTTCGAGCCGTTCCTGCGCGTCATCAAGCAGCGTTCCGACGTGGTCATCAACCTGACCACCGGCGGTTCGCCCTACATGCCGATCGAGGAGCGCATCCGCCCCGCGACGGTGTGGAAGCCGGAAGTCGCCAGCCTCAACATGGGCTCGATGAATTTCGGCCTGTTCCCGATGCTTCAGCGCTTCAAGGAGTTCAAGCACGAGTGGGAACCGCAGATGCTGGAAGGCTCGCACGACCTCGTCTTCCGCAACAGCTTCAAGGACATCCGCTACGCGCTGGAAACCCTGAACGAGACCGGCGCGCGCTATGAGTTCGAGTGCTACGACACCAGCCACCTGCACAACCTGCATTATTTCTACACCGAAGGGCTGGTGAAGGCGCCACTGTTCATCCAGACCTGCTTCGGCCTGCTCGGCGGCATCGGCCCGCACCCGGAAGAGGTGCTGCACATGAAGCGCACCGCCGACCGTCTGTTCGGTGACAACTACCGCTGGTCGGTGCTCGGCGCCGGCCGCAGCCAGATGCCGATCGCGGCGCAGGCAGCCTCGATGGGCGGCAATGTCCGCGTCGGCCTTGAGGATTCGCTGTGGCTCGGCAAGGGCAAGATGGCGGAAAGCAATGCCGCGCAGGTGACGCAGGTCCGCAAGATCATTGAGGGCCTCGGCCTCGAAATCGCGACGCCGGACGAGGCCCGCGAGATCCTGCAGCTCAAGGGCGGCGATCAGGTCGGCTTCTAAGGCCTTACCCCTCTTCGGGTGATTGTGATTGCGCCGCCGGGCATAGGCCCGGCGGCGCAATCTCGTTATGGTCCCCCCGGTTTTTTCCGAGGGAGTCAGCCATGCGTCTGCCGCTATTGCTCTTGAGCGCGTCCACCATCCTGGCCGCCTGCGCCACGCCGCAAAGCGAGCCGGTTGGCGCGGTGTCGGATGCGGTGGCGGGGCCGCAGATCGGCAGCTTCGGCTTCGACATTGCCGGCATGGACCGCGCGGTCGCGCCGGGCGAGAATTTCTACAGCTTCGCCAACGGCACATGGGCGCGCAGTACGGCCATTCCCGACGACCGCTCCAACTACGGCATGTTCACGGTGCTGGAGGAATTGTCGCTGAAGCGCAGCCGCGCGATCCTGGAGGAGGCCAGCGCAACGCCCGGCAACAAGATCGGCGACCTCTATGCCAGCTTCATGGATGAGGCGACGGTGAACGCCGGCGGCGTCACGCCCCTGCAACCGCGCCTCGCCGAAATCAGCGCCATCGCCAGCAAGTCGACCTTCGCCGCGCTGCTCGCCGACCTGTTCCGCAGCGGCGTCGATTCCCCTTTCATCCTCTACGTCAATCAGGACGACAAGGCGCCCGACACCTATGTCGCGCAAGTCTATCAGGGCGGGCTGGGGATGCCGGACCGCGACTATTATCTCAGCAGCGAAGCGCGGCTGACCGAGACGAAGGCGGCCTATCAGGCCTATCTCGCGGCGCTGCTGACCAAGGCCGGGGAGAAGAATGGCGAAGCGCGCGCTGCCGCCATCGTGGCGTTCGAGGCCGGACTGGCGCGGGCGCACTGGACGCGCACCGAATCCCGCGACAGCACCAAGACCTATAACAAGTGGCAGCGCGCCGACTTCGCCCGCAAGGCGCCGGGCTTCGACTGGGACGCCTATCTGAAGTCGGCGGGGCTGGATGCGCAGCCGATCTTCCTTGTCGCCCAGCCGAGCGCGATGACGGGCATGGCGAAGCTGGTCGAGGCGACGCCGCTGCCGGTGCTCAAGGATTATCTGATGGTCGCGACGCTCAATGCCTTCGCGCCCTATCTGTCGCAGGAGTTCGTCGACCTGCATTTCGCCTTCAACGAGACGCGCCTGTCGGGCACGCCCCGCATCGCCGAACGCTGGAAGCGCGGCGTCAACCTGGCCAAGGGACTGATCGGCGAGGCGGTCGGCAAGGAATATGTCGCGCGTCATTTCACGCCGGAGACGAAGGCGGCGGCCGAGCAGCTTGTCGCCAACGTCATCGCCGCCATGCACCAGCGGCTCGACCGGCTGGAATGGATGGCGCCCGAAACCCGTGCGCGCGCGCAGGCCAAGCTCGCCGCCTTCACGCCCAAGATCGGCTATCCCGAGAAATGGCGCGATTATTCGGCCTATGCGGTGCGGCGCGGCGACCTGCTGGGCAATGTCATGCGCGGCAACGCCTTCGAATATCAGCGCAACCTCAACAAGCTGGGCCAGCCCGTCGATCGCGGCGAATGGGGCATGACGCCGATGGAGATCAATGCCTACGCCAATTTCAGCATGAACGAGATCGTCTTTCCGGCGGCGATCCTGCAACCGCCCTTCTTCGACCCCAAGGCCGACGCGGCGATCAATTATGGCGGCATCGGCGCGGTCATCGGCCATGAGATCAGCCATCATTTCGACGATCAGGGATCGAAATATGACGCCAGCGGCAAGCTGACCGACTGGTGGACGCCGGGCGACGTGGCGCGCTTCAAGGCGCTCACCGATGCGCTGGTCAAGCAATATGACGCCTATGAGCCGCTGCCCGGCGGCCATGTGCAGGGCGCGCTGACGCTGGGCGAGAATATTGCCGACCTCGCCGGCCTGACCATCGCGCATGAAGCCTATCTACTGTCGCTCGGCGGCAAGCCCGCGCCGGTTCTGGACGGCTTCACCGGCGAGCAGCGTTTCTATCTGGGCTGGGCGCAGGTGTGGCGGCGCAACTATCGCGAGGCCAATCTGCGCCAGCGGCTGCTGACCGACCCGCATTCGCCGTCGGAGCAGCGGACCTGGATCGTCCGCAATCTCGACCCCTGGTATGATGCCTATCGGATCAGACCGGGGCAGTTCCTCTATCTGGACCCCGCCCGCCGCGTCCGCATCTGGTGATGCGGGCGTGACGGACGGCGGCTGGATCGACGAGGCCGGGACGCTGGTGCGTGTGGGTGGCGGCTTCGCCCTGCGGCGTGAGGGCGGTGGGCTGCTCGCGCTCGACCTGCACCGGGTGCCGGTCGATCATGTCGAAAAGCCGGTGCGCGTGCGTGGCCGCCTGATCGGCGATGATCGCGTGGAGGTGGACAGTCTCGTCGCCGAATGACGGCGGAGCGGCGGGCGCTGAATATCCTCCGTTCGTCCTGAGCCTGTCGAAGGACGACAGCGCAGGACTTCGCACCCCCAAGGGGCGGAGCTGACCCCACAAGTTGGTGCTGTCGTCCTTCGACAGGCTCAGGACGAACGGGGGTGGGGGAGTGTTGCGTTAGCGCACGCCGCTTCAGTCGCGCGGGGCGGCGGCGCGTTGCAGCCGGTTGTTGATCGCGGCGCCCAATCCTGTCGACGGGATCGGCGCCACCGCGATGCGGGGCGGTGGCGCGGCGTCGGCGCGGTGCAGCATCTCGAACAAATGCGCCGCCGCCTCCACGACATCGCCCGAAGCGGACAGCGAGGCGTCGCCGGCGACGGGGCCGAAGCCGATCAGCCATTCGTCGGGCGCGGCTTCGGTGGCGTTCAGGCGGAGCGGCTTGGCGGGCGCATAATGGCTGGCGAGCTGGCCCGGCGCCTCGGGCCGCGCACTGTCGACCGGCCCCGCGCGCACCGGCAGCCCGGTCGCGGCCGCCAGCGCGGCGGCGTCGATCGGGCCGGGCCGCAGCAGGCGGAGGTGATCGGGCGCGGTGGCGACGATCGTCGATTCCAGCCCGACGGCGGTGGGGCCGGCGTCGAGGATCATCGGGATGCGCCCGTCGAGGGATGACAGGACGTGCGCGGCGCGCGTCGGGCTGATGCGGCCGCTGGCATTGGCGGACGGCGCGGCGAGCGGGCGTCCGGCTTCCCTGAGCAGCGCCTGCATCGCGGGATGGGCGGGCACGCGCAGCGCCACGGTGGCAAGCCCGGCCGTGACCAGCCCGGCAATGCCGCTGTCCGCCCGCAACGGCGCGACGATGGTCAGCGGCCCCGGCCAGAAGCGCCCCGCCAGCCGCCGGGCGATGGCGTCGATCACGGCCAGCCGCTCGGCGGCGGCCAGATCGGGCACATGGACGATCAGCGGGTTGAAGGACGGGCGGCCCTTGGCAGCATAGATGCGCGCCACCGCCTCGGCATTGGTGGCGTCGGCGGCGAGGCCATAGACGGTTTCCGTCGGCACCGCGACCGGCCAGCCTTCGCGGATCAGCGCCGCGGCCTCGGCGACGGCTTGTGCGCCGAAGGGGCGGGCTGAGGTGGGGGGCGGAACGGTCTGGCTCACAGGCGCGGCGCTAAAGCGGCCGGGGCGTCTCCGCAAGGGCCGGGCGCGCCGGTCAAAGCGCGGCGGCGCGCGACCAGAGATTGATGATGAGGACGCCGGCGACGATGAAACCGATGCCGACGACCGCCGGCAGGTCCAGCGACTGGCGATAGATCAGGAAGCCGAACACCGAGATTGCGAGGATGCCGATGCCCGACCAGACCGCATAGGCGATACCCATCGGGATGGTGCGCAGGGCGAGCGACAGGCACCAGAAGGCGCCGACATAGCAGACCGCCACGACCGAGGTGGGGAGGGGCCGGGTGAAGCCGTCCGCCGCCTTGAGGCAGAGGGTGCCGACGATCTCGAGCAGGATGGCGACCGAAAGCCAGAGCCAGTTCATCTTTTCCCCTTCCCGCCGCCGGGCGCTTTTTGGCCGATGCGGTACGACACTGAAATGAATTGGGTTTCCTGTCGAGGTAGCGTGCCGGAACCCTTCAAATCGGATAAGCATTACGCCATGGGGGGTAAACCATGCTGACCGGAAAATTCATGAGCCTGCGCCGCCGCGACAGCCTGCCGGACGTCGAGCAGCGCGCGCTCGAGAACGCGATTTCCGAGGTGCGGACCTATGAGCCGCGCCGCGTGCTGGTTCGCGCGGGAGAGCGTCTGACCAACAGCACCCTGTTGCTCGACGGCGTGGTCTGCCGCTCGCGCGAGCTGGTCGACGGCAAGCGGCAATTGCTGGCCTTCCATATCGCCGGGGATTTTATCGACCTGCACGGCTTCCTGTTGAAGGCGCTTGAGCATGACATGGTGTCGATGACATCGGTCGACATCGCGCTGATCCCGCATGAGGCGCTGCGGGCGATCACGGAAACGCACGCCCACCTGACCCGCCTGCTGTGGTTCAGCACGCTGGTCGATGCCGCCATCCATCGCGAATGGATCGCGGCGCGCAGCATGGGGGCGCAGGGGCGGATCGCGCATCTGCTGTGCGAGTTGCAGATCCGCATGGAGCTTGTCGGCCTCGCCAACCGGCGCGGCTTCGACCTGCCGCTGACGCAGATCGACCTTGCCGACGCGACCGGCCTGACGGCGGTGCATGTCAATCGCACCCTGCGGCGGCTGCGCGAGGCGGGCAT
>CAZACH010000027.1:10269-14593 GCA_964483275.1 uncultured Sphingomonadaceae bacterium
CGGCTCGCCCTGAACTGAATGGCGAGCCGTCCTGGGGCCGGCCCGTCAATTCCGTTCCACGATCTCCAGCACCCTGAGCGGGTCGTCGCCCCGGTTTTCGAGCCGGTAGGTCGCGAAATCGCCGAGCGGCGTCGCGGCGGCGGACAGCGCCGGTCCATCGACGAGGCCGCCCGACCCGTCGACAAGGCGCAGGCTGACATGCGCGCCGCCGGGCCGGGGGGCGGCGCTGCGGCCGGGGGCGACGTGAAGCTCGGTCAGGTCGAGCGCGGCGCCGCCGGCCAGCCGCCGGGCATGGCCCCATTCCTCCTCCAGCCGGGCCTGGCGATGCAGGCAGTCATGGCGCGCGGCGGTCAGCGCCGCCACCGCCTGCTTGACGTTCTGGCTGGCGCCGCGCGGCGTGATCAGCACGGCGTCGTCGGTGGCGATGATGTTGAGGTCGCTGACGCCGATGGCGGCGACGAGCGGCCCTTCGGAGCGGATCAGGCTGTTCGTCGTGTCGATGGCGATGACCTCGCCGGCATTGCAATTGCCGACATCGTCCTTGGGCGTGAAGTCGTAGAGCGCGTCCCAGCTGCCGATGTCGGACCAGCCCATGTCGACCGGCGTCACCGCGACGCGGTCGGCCTTTTCCATCACCGCATAGTCGATCGACTCGCTGGGCGCGCGGGCGAAGGCCTGTGGATCGGGGCGCACCAGCCCGCCGCTGCGCCGCGCCCCGGCGATCGACGAGAGGACCGCTTCGCGCGCCGCCGGCATGTGGTGGCCGAGCGTGTCCAGCAGAACATCGGCGCGGAACAGGAAGATGCCGCCGTTCCAGACGAAGCGGCCCGAGGCGAGATAGGCTTGGGCGGTGGCGCGGTCCGGCTTTTCGACAAAGCGTTCGACGCGATTGACGCCGGGGCCGATCTCCTCCGCCACCTCGATATAGCCATAGCCGGTCTCGGGCGTCAGCGGGCGGATGCCGAAGGTGGCGAGCCAGCCTTCGCGGACGACGGGCAGGGCGGCCGCGACGGCGCGATGGAAGGCGGCGACATCGGTGACGACCTGGTCGGACGGCATGACGAGCAGCGGCACCGCGGCGTCGGTTTCGGCCTGAAGCGCGGCGGCCAGCCCGATCGCGGGCGCGGTGTTGCGGCCTTCCGGCTCAAGGATCAGTGCGTCGGGCGTGGTGCCGGCGGCGGCGAGCTGGGCGCTGATGTCCTCGGCATGGGCGGCGTTAGCGACGACGAAGGGCGGCAGGAACAGGCGCGGATCGGCCGCGCGGGCGGCCGTCGCCTGCAGCATGGTGCCGGGGGGATTGAGGGCGAGGAGCTGCTTGGGGCGCTCCGATCGCGACAGCGGCCATAGCCTGGTGCCGGAACCGCCGGAAAGGATGATGGGTCTGATCCGTGTCTCGGATTGTTGCAACGACGTCTCCTGAAGGACGAAAGGGCATGCTAGGCCCCAATCTGTGGACTTTCCCTGCAAGTGCAAAGCATTTCTTGACGATGCGACGGCTATGCGTCGCCGCGATGACCGCGAAACGCGGCCGGTCGCACAAGCGGAACGCCTTGAAGGGACGAACGTGCCGTGCTGTGCTGGCGCCGTCGGTGAGGAGGATGAAAGAGGGGCATGATTCCGGCGAGCAGCATCGGCTTCCTGAGCCATATGGCGGCGGCGCTGGGCTATGCCGGCTTCGCCTTGTGGCTGATCGTCCGCCGTGGCGAGACGCTGACCGGCCTGATGCTGGCGGGCGCCGTGATGCTGACGGCGTGCTGGGCGATGCTGGCCGGGCTGAGCGCCCATTATGGCGACATCACCGCCTTCTGGGCGCCGATGGCCGAAACCCTGCGCAATGCCGGTTGGACGGCGCTGCTCGTCGTGCTGACCAGCAGCGGCGGCAGCGCGAGCGAGGAGGTCCGCTCGTCCCGCGCCGTCGGCCTGATGCTCGGCCTGGTGTTCGTGGCGCAGATCTGGCTGGACTTCCTGTTCCCGCTGCCGCCCGGCCAGATGTCGCAGGACGGCGGCACGCTGCTCGCCGTGACGTCGACGCTGGCCGGCGCGATCGGCGTGCTGCTGCTGGTCCACAACCTCTATGTCGCGGCGATGCCCAGCTCCCGCTGGGGCGTGCGCATGCTGTGCATCGCGCTGGCGGCGGCGATCGCCTATGACCTCAACCTCTACACCGTCGCCTTCCTGAGCCGCACCCTGTCGCTGGACCTGTGGACGATGCGCGGCGTCGCCCTGCTGGTCGTGCTGCCGCTGCTGTTCGTGGCGGCGCGGCGCAATCGCAACTGGCGCATCCATTTGTCGCGCACCGCCGCCTTCCAGACGCTGTCGCTGGCGGGGGTGGGCGTCTATCTGATCTTCATGGCGCTGGCCGCCTATGGCCTGCGCCTCGTCGGCGGCGACTGGGGCCGCCTGCTCCAGATCGTCTTCGTCTTCACGACGCTGGTAGCGGCGGTGGTCATCATCTTCTCCAGCCGCTCGCGGGCGTGGCTGCGGGTCAAGATCGCCAAGCATTTCTTCGCCTACCGCTATGATTATCGCGAGGAATGGCTGCGCTTCATCGGCACGGTGGGGCGCGCCAAGGACGGTTACGGCGCCCTGCCGGAGCGCGTCGTGCAGGCCGTCGCCGAACTCGCCGACGCGCCCGGCGGCATCCTGTTCGCGCCCGCCGAGGACGGCACGCTGGAGCCGGCCGCCCGCTGGAACTGGCCGGACTTCGACCCGCCCGGCGTGCCCGCCGCCGAACGGCTGCTCGGCTGGCTCGCCGCCAAGGGGCGCATCGTCGACCTCGACGAACAGCGCAGCGGCAACGCGCATGAAGGGCCGCGCGCGCCCGAATGGCTGATTGCGGAGCGGCAGGCCTGGCTGATCGTGCCGTTGATCCATATCGACCGCTTCGCCGGCATGATCCTGCTGGAACGGCCGCAGGCGGTGCGCGACCTCAACTGGGAGGATTTCGACCTGCTGCGCACCGTGGGCCGGCAGGCGGCGAGCTTCATCGCGGAGGCGAGCGGCGCGGCGGCGCTGGCCGATGCGCGCAAGTTCGACGAGTTCAACCGCCGCTTCGCCTTCATCATGCACGACATCAAGAATCTGGTGAGCCAGCTCAGCCTCGTCTCGCGCAATGCCGAGCGCCATGCCGACAACCCGGAGTTCCGGGCGGACATGGTGGCGACGCTGAAAAGCTCGGTCGACAAGATGAACGACCTGCTCGCCCGCCTGTCGCAGCACAGCAACCCGAAGCCCGACAGCCGCGCGCCGATCCTGCTGTCCGACATCGCGCGCGATGTCGTCGACCAGAAGGCGCGGCAGGGCGTGGTGGCGCTGGAAGTTCACGGATTGGCAAGGGTTCTGGCCGATGCTGGGCGGATGGAGCAGGTGCTGGGCCATCTTGTGCAGAACGCAATCGATGCCGGCGGCGGCGTCACCGAGCCGGTGACGGTGACGGTGACGGAGCTGGACGACAGCGCCGTGATCGTCGTCGAGGACAAGGGGCGCGGCATGTCCGACGCCTTTATCCGGGAGGAGCTGTTCAAGCCCTTCGTGTCGACAAAGACGAATGGTTTCGGCATCGGTGCCTATGAAGCGCGGGAGACCATCCGCGGCCTCGGCGGCCGGCTCGACGTGACCAGCCGCGAGGGCGAGGGCAGCCGCTTCACCATTCGCCTGCCGCTTCTGGAAAGCGGCGCCGGGGATAATAGAGGGACGACGAACGCCTGATGGCGAATGACCTGCCTAAGCTGCTGATTGTCGAGGATGACGAGGGCCTGCAACGCCAGCTCAAATGGTCCTATGAGGATTATAGCGTGCTGATCGCCGGCGACCGCCAGAGCGCGATCGACCTGCTGCGCGCCGAGGAGCCGTCGGTGGTGACGCTGGATCTCGGCCTGCCGCCCGACCCCGACGGGACGAGCGAGGGATTCGCGACGCTGCAGGAGATATTGCGCCTGAAGCCCGACACGAAGGTGATCGTCGCGTCCGGCCACGGCGCCCGCGAAAGCGCGCTGCGCGCCATCGCGCTCGGCGCCTATGACTTCTATCAAAAGCCGATCGACATCGAGGAACTGGGCCTCGTCGTCCGTCGTGCCTTCCATCTGCACGCGATCGAGAGCGAGAATGCCCGGCTGGCCGAGACGGTGTCGCAGGGCCAGACGGTGCTCGGCGGCCTCATCACCACCGCGCCCGAGATGCTCAAGGTCGCGCGCACCGTCGAGCGCGTCGCCAGCGCCAATGTCTCGGTCATGCTGCTCGGCGCGTCCGGCACGGGCAAGGAGGTGCTGGCGCGCGGGGTCCACGAATCCAGCCCGCGCGCGAAGAACGGCTTCGTCGCGATCAA
>CAZACH010000028.1:0-14568 GCA_964483275.1 uncultured Sphingomonadaceae bacterium
GCACAGACCCTCGGCGACGAGATGCGGGAATTGTTGGGGCGGCCGGTCGGCGAGCGGCTCCGCGACGGCATCCGGGTGGCCTTTATTGGCCCGCCCAACAGCGGCAAGTCGAGTCTGGTCAACGCCATCGCGGGACGCGAAGCGGCGATCGTGACGCCGATCGCGGGGACGACGCGGGACCTTATCGAGGTGCCGATCGCGCTTGAAGGTCTGCCCTATCTGCTGATTGATACGGCAGGAGATCGCGACACGGCCGATCCGATAGAAGCCGAAGGGGTCGACCGCGCGCGGCGCGCGGCGGCGGCGGCCGACATCGTCATAGATTTTTCCGACGACGCGCTCCCGGAAGGGCGGGTGATTCGCGTTTGCTCGAAATCCGATCTCGGCCCCGATGTTTCACGTGGAACACGACAGGGCATCCCCGTCTCCGCTGTGACCGGCGCCGGGATCGCCGATTTGCTCGATGCGGTCATCGAGCGAGGGCAATCGCTCGTCCGGCTCGATCAGGCGGCCGGGCTCGCAAATCGCCGTCAGGTTGATGCCGTGCGGGATGCGCTGTCGGCGCTTGATGAAATGACGGATTTGCAGGATATGGTCCTGATTGCCGAAGCTCTGCGATCCGCCTTGGCGGCGATCGGGCGTCTTACCGGGCGCGTCGGCGTGGAAGATATGTTAGACGCGCTGTTTGGCCGCTTTTGCATCGGCAAGTGACTATTTCACGTGGAACGTGATGAGCGATTCGATTTTTGATGTCATTATCGTGGGTGGGGGCCATGCCGGCTGCGAAGCAGCGGCTGCGGCCTGTCGCCTGGGCGCGCGCGTTGCGCTGGTGACCCTGTCTCCCAATGATCTTGGGGTGATGTCGTGCAACCCCGCCTTCGGTGGCCTGGGGAAGGGCCACCTCGTCCGCGAGATCGACGCTCTCGACGGCATTATGGGTCGCGCGGCGGATCGCGCGGGCATCCATTTCCGCCTCCTCAATCGGCGCAAGGGGCCGGCGGTGCAAGGCCCGCGCGTGCAGGCCGATCGCCGCCTCTACGCGGCCGCGATTCAGGAAATCACGGCGGACCAGTCCGGCCTTAATGTGATCACCGCGGCGGTCGACGATCTGATCGAGCAAGATGGAAGGATCAGCGGCGTGGCGTTGAGCGACGGGCGCGTGCTGCGCGCGGCCGCGACCGTCCTCACCACCGGGACCTTCCTCGGCGCGCGGATGTTCTTTGGGTTGGAGGTCAGGGAAGGCGGGCGCGTCGGCGCTCCGGCCGCGCATAAGCTGGCGCAACGGCTCCGGGCCGCCGGCTTGCGCACCACCCCACTCAAAACCGGCACCCCACCGCGCATCGACGCGCGCAGCATTGATTGGGCGAGCGTCGACTGGCAGCCGGGCGATGATACGCCAAGCTTTCTGTCCGCGATGACGCGGAAGGTGGCGGCGCCGCAGATCATGTGCGGCATCACGCGCACCACCCGCGCAACCCATGACATCATCCGCGCCGGGCTGGATCGCTCGCCAATGTTCACGGGCCTGATCGACGGCACCGGCCCGCGCTACTGTCCGTCGATCGAGGACAAGGTTACGCGCTTTGGCGACCGCGATGGCCATCAGATCTTTCTGGAGCCTGAAGGCGTCGACGACGCGCTGATCTATCCGAACGGCATTTCAACCTCATTGCCCGCAGATGTCCAGCGCGAGATGGTGCGCACGATTCCGGGGCTTGAGCGCGCGGTGATCGCCCAGCCGGGTTATGCGGTAGAATATGACCATGTCGATCCACGCCAACTCGACCATGGCCTGGCGGTGAAGGCATTGCCCGGGCTTTATCTGGCCGGGCAGATCAATGGCACGACGGGCTATGAGGAAGCGGCTGCCCAGGGGCTGATCGCCGGGGCGAATGCCGCCCGCTACGCCGCTGGTCTGCCCCCGCTGCGGTTCGATCGCGCGGACGCCTATCTGGGGGTGATGATCGACGATCTGGTCACTCACGGCGTTAGCGAACCCTATCGGATGCTGACATCGCGCGCGGAGTTCCGGTTGCGCCTGCGGGCCGACAACGCCGACGACAGGTTGACGCCCCTGGGCGTTTCGTCGGGCCTTGTCGGACGTGAACGGCAGCACTGGTTTGAAGCACGGAGCGGCGAACGTGATCGCCTGCTGCTGTTGCTGGAGCGTCGTGTTTCCAGTGCCGCGATGGCGCGCGCGGGGTTCGATGTCGGCCAGGATGGCGCTGTGCGCAGCCTGTGGGAGTGGTTACGCTTCCCCAACGTGTCGCTCGCCGGCCTACATCGCATTGATCCGTCGTTGGCGGCCTTCGATGCGGATGTCGGCCAGAAGATCGAATATGACGCGCATTATGCGAGCTATGTCGACAGGCAGGCGCGTGAAATCGAGACCCTGCGCCAGGATGCGGCGCTGACCATTCCTGCTGATCTCGATTATCGGAGCATCCGGGGCCTGTCCAACGAAGTGGTGGAGCGGCTGGAGACAGCGCGGCCCACGGATTTGGGGCAGGCGGGGCGACTGTCCGGCGTCACCCCGGCGGCGCTTTCGATCTTGCTGACCTATGTCCGTCGCGCAGCTTGACGATGAGGGGCGGGCGGCCCTTCTGACCAAATTCGATGTTTCACGTGAAACAATGCTCCGGCTGGAGACTTATGCCGCGCTGCTGGTCGAACAGCAGCAGAGCATGAATCTGGTCGGCCCCGCGACGATCCCGGAGCTGTGGCATCGGCATATGCTCGATTCCGCCCAACTCCTGCCGTACATCCCGACCTCGGCGCGCAGCCTGATTGATCTTGGTTCGGGGGCTGGCTTCCCCGCCCTCGTGCTCGCGATCATGAATCCCGATCTTGCCGTGACCATGGTCGAATCGCGGACCAAGAAATGCCGCTTTCTGGAGCAGGTGATCGCAGCGACGGGTTTGTCGGCGCGCGCCAGGGTCGTCAATGCGCGGGCCGAGGCCTTGCCGGTCGAGGGCTATGACGTCATCAGCGCGCGGGCGCTCGCATCTCTGGCACAGTTGTTCAATTGGGGGTTGCGGTTTCAGTCTGCACGGACATTATGGCTGCTACCCAAAGGGCGCTCGGTCGAACAGGAAGTGGTGGAGGCCAAGCGGATGTTCCGCTTCGGTCATGCGCTCAAGCCCAGCCTGACCGATCCCGACGCTCGAATCCTCCTGGCTTGGCAGGCGGAAAGGCGCGCGAAAGGCAAGACTGGATGAAGCGGATCGCCGTCGCCAACCAAAAAGGGGGCGTGGGTAAAACCACCACCGCGATCAATCTGGCCACCGCTTTGTCGGCGGTGGGCATGCGCGTGCTGCTGATCGATTTCGACCCGCAGGGCAATGCCTCCACGGGGCTGGGGGTGGCGCAGTCGGACAGGGTCCGCTCCAGCTATGATGTACTGAACGGTTCGGTCGGTATCGCCGACGCGACGATCGAGACGCGCTTGCCGCGACTGGATGTCGTTCCGGCGACGGTCGATCTGTCGGGCGCCGAAATCGAACTGGTCGATGTGGAGGATCGTTTGCAACGCCTCGACCAGGCGCTCGGCAAGCTGCCGCCGACGCAATATGACGTGGTGCTGATCGACTGCCCGCCGTCGCTCGGCCTGCTGACGGTCAATGCGCTGGTCGCCGCCGACACCGTGGTGGTGCCGTTGCAGTGCGAGTTCTTTGCGCTGGAAGGGTTGAGCCAGCTGCTCACCACCATCGAGCGGGTGCGCGCGCGCTTCAATCCGCGCCTGTCGATCCTCGGCGTGGCGCTCACCATGTATGACCGCCGCAATCGGCTGTCCGAGCAGGTCGCGCAGGATGTGCGCGCCGTGCTTGGCGCCGTGGTGTTCGACACGATCGTGCCGCGCAATGTCCGCCTGTCGGAGGCGCCGTCGCATGGCTTGCCGGCGTTGATCTATGACCATCGCTGTGCCGGCTCGACCGCCTATATGGGCCTGGCCAAGGAATTGATTGATCGTCTGTCCCCCGCTCGAAAGGCTGCATAAGTGGCTGTTGTAAATGGCTAATCCAGAAAAGATTCGGCGTCCGACCGGCCTCGGGCGCGGTCTTTCGTCGCTGCTCGGCGACATTGCGCCGAAGGGCGACGAGGGTGGGGCCGCATCCGCGTCCGCGACATCGAGTCTGGCGATTGCGTCGATCGACGCGAACCCCCACCAACCGCGCCGGCATTTTGAGCCCGAGGCGCTTGAGGAACTGATCGCGTCGGTTCGCTTGCGGGGCGTGCTCCAGCCCATATTGGTACGTCCGAAAGGCGATGGCCGGTATGAGATCGTCGCGGGTGAACGGCGTTGGCGGGCCGCGCAGGCCGCACAGCTTCACGAGATTCCGGCGGTCGTTCGGCCGCTTGCCGATTCAGAGGCGTTCGAGATCGCCCTGATCGAGAATATCCAGCGTGCCGACCTCAACCCGATCGAGGAGGGCGAGGGCTATCAGCGGCTGATCGCCGATTTCGGGCACAGCCAGGAGGCGCTCGGCAAACTTGTCGGCAAATCGCGCAGCCATATCGCCAACCTCATCCGCCTGCTCGATCTGCCGTCGACGGTGCGCGACCATGTTCGCGACGGGCGGCTGAGCATGGGCCATGCCCGCGCGCTGATCACCGCGTCCGATCCCGCCGAACTGGCCGATCAGGTGCTGCGGCGCGGCCTTTCCGTGCGCCAGACAGAGGCTTTGGCACGCGGCTCCAAGGACCGGCCGATCGCGACGAAATCGGCCAAGGGCTCGGCGATCGATTCGGACCTTGCCGCCTTGCAGCGGCAACTCTCCGACGCCCTCGGCCTCAAGGTGACGATTGCGCACACCGACCGCGGCGGCAGCATGACGGTGGACTATTCGACGCTCGATCAGCTCGACATGCTGTGCCAGCGGCTGTCCGGCGAGATTTTCTAGAGGATTTCGAGCCAGACGGACTCATCTGGCGACTTGGAAATCACGGCAACCATCGCGGGTTAAGTCGGCATTGCCCGTTCGTCCTTCGCCAAAGCGCGGGACGAACGGAGCCATATGTCAACGCATGAGGTCGAGGCGCATCAGAATTTGGTGCGGACCGTCACGCCATAGGTGCGGGGTTCGGCCGGAAAGCCGATGAACAGGGCGTTGCCGGCGGCGCCGCCGGGCGCCACCGTCGCGGCCGACCCCGAGCCTTGCAGGGGCGCGGCGGCGACCACCTGCGCATAATCGACGTTGAACAGGTTCTGCCCCCAGAACTCCAGGCTCCACAGGCGATCGGGCCCGGTCACGCCGACGCGGGCATTGACCAGCATGACACCGGACTGGGCTTTTTCGGGAAGCAGGTCGGAGCCGGTATTATATTCCGACATATAGCGGAAATCGGCGTGGATAAGGCCGCGGATGCCATTGTCGGCCAATGGCGGCATCCATGTCGCACCGCCGGTCAGCGTGTAGAGCGGCGCGTTCGACAGGCGCGAGTCCGGCAGCAGCGCCAGCGACGGGGCGAGGGTGCCGCCATTGCTGCCGACCAGTCGCTTGCGATAGCGCGTATCGGCGAGGGTGAAGCCCAGATCGAAGCTGAGGAAGTCCGTCGGGTACAGCCCGGCTTCCAGTTCGACGCCCTTGGAAACCACGCCGCCCTTGGTGTTGCCGGTGCAGACACCGCCGGGCGTCAGCGCGTCGTTGCAGCTTTCGATATTCTCGACAATGAAGCTGATGCCGTTGAAGGTGTTGAGCTGGAAGTTGCTGAACTCCTGATAGAAAGCGGCGGCGGACAGGCGGAAGGCGCGGCCGCGATACTTGGCGCCGATTTCATAGGCATCGACCTTTTCGGCGGCGAAGCGGAGCTGGTTGGCGGCTGGCGATCCGGGGATCAGGCCGGCGCGGTCGAGGTTTAAGCCGCCCGCCTTGAAGCCCTTGGAATAGCTGACATAGGTGAGCAGCCGGTCGACCGGCTTGAAGCTGAGCACTGCGGTGCCCGACCATTCATTGTCGCTGATCCTGTCGGAATAGCTGCCGTCAACGATGCCGGAGATATTGTTGGCGCAGGACAGGCCGACGATGCTGGCGGCGAGGGTGCGCGCCTCGGCCGGTGTCGCCGGGTTGGTGGCGATCGGCAACAGCGCGGCGCGCTGCGCGGCGCAGATGCCGGTGTCGGATATGACGGTGCTGTCCAGCGTCTTGCGGTCATGCGTGTAGCGCGCGCCGAGGGTCAGCGAGATCTGCTGGGTGATGTCGATGACATTGTGCGTGAACAGCGCCCAGTTGCGGTTCTTCTGGGTGTAGCGGTCGGCGGTCGCGCCCGAATCCCCGATGGCGGCGAGGTCGAACAGGCCCTGGCGGAGGGTGGGGCCGACGGCCGCCAGCGCGGCGCCCTGGCCTGTCGGCGACAGACAACCGGCATCGCCCGGCGACAGGAAGCCGGCCAAAGGTGAGCCGGCGACGATGCGGCAACCCTGGAACAGCCCATAATCGTCGCCGAAGCGCAGATTGTCGCCAAGGGTGAGCTTTTCATTGCCGAAATAGGCGCCGACCAGCCAGTCGAGGCGGCCGTCAAAGGCCTTGCCCTGCAAGCGCAGTTCCTGCGTGAAGGTGCGGAAGCGCTGGTCGTACTGGTCGCGCCAGATCAGGTCGAGATTGCTGAAATCGCCGTCCTGCGCGCGGTCCGACTTCCAATCGCGATAGGCGGTGATCGAGGTCAGCTTGATGCCGCCGAGATCCCAGTCGATCTGGCCGGACAGGCCCCAGTCGCGCACATCGGACTGGAAGCTGCGGCCCGGCGTCAGTGCGACCTGGCGGTGGGACAGGCCTTCGGGCAGCACGCCGCCGAGGGCGCGCTCGAGGGCGGCGATGCTGTTGGGGGCATAGCTGAGGCTGCCGTCCGGGTTGCGGCTGACGTCGCGCGAGGGAAGGAAGGGCGCGCCGCAGCATTCCTCGTTGCGCTTGGAATAGTCGGCGATCAGCCGGACGCTGAGGTCGCTCGACGGTTCGAACAGCAGCTGGCCGCGCGCCAGCCAGCGGTCGCGGTTGTTGAGGCGGCGGCCGGAGATGACGTCGCGCACGAAGCCGTCGCGCTTCTGCCAGACGCCGTCCAGCCGATAGGCCAGCGTGTCGGCGATGATCGGGCCGGTGACGCCGCCCTCGGCGCGGTAATAATCGTAATTGCCATAGGTGAAGGCGGCGGTGCCCTCGTCCTGATAGGAGGGCGCCCGCGTGATGATGTTGATGAGGCCGGCGGAGGCGTTGCGGCCGAACAGCGTGCCCTGCGGCCCGCGCAGCACCTCGATCCGCTCGACGTCGCCCAGCTCGGTCAGCGCCACGCCCGAGCGGCTGCGATAGACGCCGTCGACGAAGGTCGCCACCGAACTTTCAAGGCCGGGATTGTCGCCGACCGTGCCGATGCCGCGAATGCGGGCGACACCGCCGACGGCTTCGGAGGAGGAGGAACTGACGAACAGCGACGGGCTGATCTGCGTCAGGCCGCGCAGGTCGGAGGCGCCGGCATTGATCAGCGCATCCGCACTCACCGCCGAAACCGCGATCGGCACGTCCGACAGCGCGACGGCGCGCCGCGTCGCGGTGACGATGATCTCGCCCATGTCGCCATTGTCGGAGAGCGCTTCCGCCGGCACCGGCGCGACGCCGGCCGCGTCCTGTGCAAACGCCGGTGTGTGAAGGGCGACCATGCACGCCGATGCCAACCAGAAAGCCTTCATAATATCCTCCGCGAACCCAAGCAGGTGTCTTGCTTGACGTTTACGTAAAGCACCTTGCCGTTAACGTAAAGTAGGATGATGCCGATGTCCGCGATGGTCAAGCATCGCTGGCGGATTTGCGCGCGACTGCGGCAGTCGGGCAACGCCTGTGGCGGCCGCCATGCCGCCGCGGCGCCTCGGCTCGACGTAAAAAAACTGACATTTTGTTATCCCAAGCTGTGCTAGGCTTCGCGCGGTCCGAAAAGCGCGTCCGCGCGCGGACGTGGGCATGTAACGGGGAGTAATCGACAATGAAGATGTACAAGGCCGCGCTTGCGCTGGGCGCGTCCCTGGCGCTGGTCGCTTCGCCGGCGGTGGCGCAGGACAAGTCTTCCGGCCGCAAGGCGCAGGAAAAGGGCCAGGCCGAGATCCCGGTCTGCACCAAGCGGCTGGGGACGATCGCGGTCGTCGAACCGGACAATAATTGGTGGCAGCAACTCGGCCTCGGCAGCCCTGAGGCGATCATCAAGGTGTTCGTGATGAAGTCCGGCTGCTTCGGCCTCGTCGATCGCGGCAAGGGTCTCGCCAGCCGCAATATCGAGCGGGCGCTCGCCGACGATGGGGAGCTTCAGCACAACTCCAATATCGGTCGCCGGCAGGTCAAGGCCGCCGATTATTTCGTGGTGCCGGACATCGTCTCGCGCAACAGCAACTCGGGCGGCAACGCGCTGGGCGGCGTGCTCGGCGGCCTCGGGCGCGGCGTGCTCGGCGGCTTCGGCGCGATTGCCGGCGGCATCAACATCAAGAAGAAGGAAGCCAACGTCACGCTGACGCTGGTCAACGCCCGCACCACCGAGCAGGAGCGGCTGACCGAGGGCTATGCCCGCAAGTCGGACCTCGGCTTCGGCGGCGGCGCCGGCGGCTTCTTCGGCGGCGGCTTCGCGGCGGCCGGTGGCGGCGGCTACCAGAACACCGACATCGGGCAGGTGCTGGTGCTCGCCTATCTCGATGCCTACACCAAGCTCGTCCAGCAGCTTGGCGGCCTCCCGGAAAATGCCAGCGCGGCGGCACCCCGGGCCGAATAGCCTTGCGCATGACGCCGCCCCGGACCGTCCGGAGCGGCGTCATCCTCCCTCTCGATCTCAGGCGTGCGGATCGGGTCCGATCCGACTGGCGCCGTGGCGGGCATGCGGCTAGGGCAGGGCCTTCCAGAGACGGATGACGCTGACCAGCGATGAGTATCAGCCGCAACGCGCGTTATAATTTGATTGGATCGGTGGTGCCAATCGCGTTGGCGCTGGTGACCGTGCCGATCTATCTGCATCTGGTCGGGCCGGATCGCTATGGCGTCCTCGCCATCGCCTGGCTGCTGCTCGGTTATTTCGGGCTGTTCGACCTTGGCCTCGGCCGCGCCACGACATTCCAGCTCGCCGCGCTGCGCGATGCGCCGGGGGCCGAGCGGGCGCGGGTCTTCTGGTCGGCGATCATGGTCAATATCGCCATGGGGGCGGTGGGCGCCGCCATCCTCTGGCCGACCGCCCACTATTTCTTCGGCCATGTCTTCAAGGTCGATCCCGCGCTGCTGCCCGAACTGGTGGCGAGCGTGCCGCTGCTCGCCTGCGCGGTGCCGATCGCGACGATCACGGGCGTGCTGACTGGCGTGCTGACCTCCCAGGAGCGGTTTCTGGAGGTCAATATCTTCTCGGTCAGCTCGACCACCCTGTTCCAGATCCTGCCCCTGCTGGTCGCATGGATTTTCGGGCCGAATCTGGTCTGGCTGCTCGCGGCGGCGGTGTTCGCGCGGTTGCTGGCGATCGCGCTGCTCGCGGTGCGCGCATACCGGATCGTGGGTCGCGGCTATCCCATGCGTTTCGACCGGACCTCGGCGCGCCGCCTGCTCAGCTATGGCGGCTGGGTGACGTTGACCTCGACGTTCGGGCCGCTGCTGGTCATCGTCGATCGCTTCGCCATCGGCGCGGTGCTGGGCGCGACGGCGGTGACGATCTACACGGTGCCGTTCCAGTTCGCCCAGCGCATCGCGATCCTCCCCAATGCGCTGATGAGCGCCATCTTCCCGCGCCTGCCGACCGCATCGGATGCCGAACGCAACCAGATTTCCAGCAAGGCCGTGCTCATGCTGGCGTCGATCCTCAGCCCGGCGGTCGTGGTCGCGATGTTCCTGCTCCACCCGTTCCTCGACCTGTGGGTCGGCCGCACGATCGGCGGGCAGGCGGCCGAGGTCGGGCGCATCATTGTCTTCGGCTTCTGGATCAACGCCTTCGCCATCGTCCCCTATAGCCGGCTGGAAGGCACCGGGCGCCCGGACCTGGTGTCCAAGCTGCTGATCGTGCAGATTCCCTTCTATCTCGCCGCCCTCTATCTCGCGATGAAGGGCTTCGGGCTGGTCGGCTGCGCGCTGGTCTTCGCCATACGCTGCGCCGCCGACATGCTGCTCATGTCATGGGCGGCGTCGCGCTCGATCGAGCACGCGCGCGTGATGGCGGCGAATGTCGCGCTGCTCGGCGGCGCGCTGGTGGCGGCCTGGCTGATTGATTACCACAACCCGCTGATCTGGCTGATCATGCTGGGTTTCGCCGGGGCCGCCGGCGGCCTGTCGTGGATGACCATGCCGACGGAACTGCGGCGGTTGATTGATCGCGGCTGGCAACGGATCGCGCGTAAGGTCAGCCACTCATGACGATGACCCTCGGATCGCGGCTGCGCCGCCGCCTGCGCCGGATGTTCGGCCTCCCCAATCCCATGGAGACGCTTGCCGGGCGCTATCCGCAATATGCCATCGGGCGCGGCAGCTATGGCGGGCTGGAGATCGCCGCCTATCCGGGCGACGCCAATCTGGTGATGGGCGCCTTCTGCTCGGTCGCCGCCGACGTCACGGTGCTGCTCGGCGGCGAGCATCGCCCCGACTGGGTGACGACCTATCCGTTCAACGAGACATGCGCCGAGGCACGGCACATCACCGGCCATCCGCACACGCGCGGCGACGTCGTCATTGGCAATGACGTGTGGATCGGCCGCAACGCCATGATCCTGTCGGGCGTCACCATCGGCGACGGCGCGGTGATCGGCGCGCGGGCGCTCGTGCGCAGCCATGTGCCGCCCTATGGCATCGTCGCGGGCAATCCGGCGCAACTGGTGCGCAAGCGCTTCCCCGACGACATCATCGCGCGCCTGCTGGCGATCGCGTGGTGGGATTGGCCGGACGAGCGGATTCGCCGCGCCCTTCCCCTGCTGCTCGACAGCGACATCGCGGGCTTCCTCGACGCCGCGGAGGCGGGGCGGATCTGATTCGCCGGGCGCAGCGCCGCCGCATGCGCATGATGATCCGATTCAGGAAAATCCGGGGATAATTCCAACGCTTCCGGAAAGCCGCCCGGCGCGGCTTAGTGTTTTGGCAAGGAATTTGGAGGATGGTGAATCACGGGCCGCCGCACCCTGCGCGACCTGTGATGTAGCGTAAGCAGGTAAAGAACAATGGCTATAAGCCAACTGTCCGCCGTCGCAGGCGAATTCAGGTCGGCGCGGACGGAAACGGCCTTCCGGGCGGCTCGCTTCCCCGAAATGTTGCGGCAGTCGCGCTTGTTGTTGTTGGCGGGGGTCGTCCTGAACACGCTGTTCCTGGCGAGCGATTGGCGCTTTGCCGGCACCGCGCATTTCCAGGTCGCCATTTCGGCGCGTCTCGCCGTGGTCGGCGTTTCCCTGATCTGCTTCCTGCTCGTCCGGCGGAGCCGTTCCGTGCCGATGCTGCAGGCGATCCTGGGCGTCTGGCAGGCGGTGACCGCCGTCGCCGTGGCCTTGCTGGTCAGCTCCCATTCGGAAATCGCCCTGTTCGTGGTGCTCCTGCTGCCGCTGATCTATTATCTGACCTTGCCGCTGCCGTTCCGCCAGGTCGTCGTCGGTGGTCTTGCCTGCAGCGCGGCGCTGCTGCTCGGCTTCAACGGTCTGGAGTGGGGCGAAGCGACGCTGGGGCTGGGGCTGGCGGTGGTCACGCTGAACGCCGCCCTGCTGCTGGTGGTCATGCGCGCCAACCGGCTGCGCCGGCTGGAATGGGCCGCAACCGCGAATGAGCGCGCCGCCAATGCGCAGCTCCGCGAAAATCGCCAGACGCTGGAACGCATGTTCATGGCGGTGCCGGTGCCGCTGCTGATCACCGATCCCGAAGGCCGCGCGCTCACCGCCAATGTCGCGGCGACCCATCTGCTCGGCCCCCGCATCATGGATGGCGAGGCCGGCTGCATCGACGCCGCCTACATCGACCCCCGCCATTCCGAGACATTCCGCCGCGCCCTGAAGGAGAGCGGCATGGTCGACCAGTTCGAAACCATGATCCGGGCCGTGGACGGCTCGACGCGGCATGTGCTGCTGGCCGGCAATGTCGTGTCCATGGGCGACCAGCAGCGGTTCATCACCAGCATATTCGACATCACCGCGCGTCGCGAGATGGAGAGCGACCTCGAACGGCTGGCCACCACCGACCCGCTGACCGGCCTCGCCAACCGCAGCCAGTTCCTGCGCGTCGCGGCCCGCGAGATCGAGCGCGCGCGGCAGAGTGGCGGCCCGCTCGCCATCATCCTGCTCGACGTCGACGAGTTCAAGCAGACCAATGACACGCTCGGGCATGAGGCGGGGGACGTCATCCTGCGCACCGTTGCCGACCGTTTGCGGGCGTCGGTCCGCAAGACCGACCTCGTCGCCCGGCTGGGTGGCGACGAATTCGCCATCGTGCTGTCCGACATCGGCAATGAACTGGCGCTCGAACGTGTGTTCGACACCATCTTCGCCAAGCTGCGCGAGCCTCTGGTCTGCCAGGGGCGGCTGATCGAATGCCGCGCCAGCATGGGCGTCAGCATCTATCCGCAGGATGCCGACAGCGTCGAAACCCTGCTGAAGGACGCCGGCATCGCGCTCTATGTCGCCAAGACGCAGGGCCGCGGGCGGGTCCGCCGCTTCTCGCCCGACATGCGCTCGATCATCGAAAGCCGCAGCGAAAGCCTCCGTCTGGCGCGCAGCGCGCTGGAGGAGGACCGCATCGTTCCGCATTACCAGCCGAAGGTCGATCTCCGCACCGGACGGATCAGCGGGTTCGAGGCATTGCTGCGCTGGCGCGACACCGATGGCCGGCTGCGCTCACCGCGCGGCCTCGCGCCGGCGTTCGAGGATTTCGACCTTGCCGTCATGCTCGGCGATCGCATGTTCGACTATGTCATCGACGACATGCGCGTCTGGATGGATCACGGCATCGAGTTCGGCCATGTCGGCATCAATTTCTCGGCCGCCGAGTTCCGCCGCGACGATCTCGCCGAACGCATATTGGAACGGCTGCGCGTGGCCGGCCTGCCGACCTCGGTGCTGGAGATCGAGGTGACGGAGACCGTCTTTCTCGGGCGCGGCACCCAGAATGTCGAGCGCAGCCTGCTCACCCTCAGCAATGCCGGCGTGCGCATCGCGCTCGACGATTTCGGCACCGGCTATGCCTCGCTGTCGCATCTCAAGCAGTTTCCGGTCGACGTCATCAAGATCGACCGATCCTTCGTCGCCAATGTCACCGCGACCGCCAACGACACCGCGATCATTCATGCGGTGCTCGGGCTGGGCCACAATCTCGGCATCAAGATCGTCGCGGAAGGCATCGAGACACAGGAACAGGCCGAATATTTGCGCCTCGAAGGCTGCGATTACGGCCAGGGCTTCCTCTACAGCGAGGCGGTGAGCGCGCTGGAAGTGCCGGGCCTTGTCGAGCGCCATTCGGCCGTCGGGCCGCGCCCGCGCCTGCTCACACAGGCGCGCTGACCGCCTACTCTATTCGACGACGGTGACGGGCGCCGGCTCGGCATTCTCCTCGCGCGCCTTGCGGATCATGCGCTGGGTGCAGCCGCTGGCGCCGCCCGGCCCGACGGTCGAGCAGCTGCCCGTGCCGCTGGATGCCGCCTCGCGAATATCGTCCTGGCGCGTCGCCCAGCTCCGCTGGGTCTTGGGGGAGGTGGGGTCGCGCAGGTTGCGCGGCAGGCGATAGCGCTCCTCCTCCGGCCGGCGCGAGCAGACGACGATCTCGCCGTCATTGCTCGGCGGGCAGGCGTCATTGCCATAGACGACCAGCGAAATCACCCGCCGTCCGTCGGGCGCGACCTCCACCTGCGCGGCGGCGGGCGCTGCCACGGCCAGGGCGCCAAGGAAAATCGAACAGGCAAGGGCGGTACGCATCTGTCATCCTTTCAGCCGCGACGGCGGTCCGCACAGGATATAACGCCTCTTGGCGCTGTTGGGGGCAAAAAAAGGGCGCCCCCGCAGGGACGCCCTCTTTTGTCTCGACCGGGCCGAAGCTCAGTCGTCATTGCCCTTGAGGAAGGCCGGCGCGAACTCGGGATCGCCATTGCCGCCCTCGTTGCGCTCGCGGCGCGGACCACGGTCGCCGCCTTCGCGACGCGGGCCACGGCCGTCGCGGCGCGGGCCGCGATCACCACGATCACCGCGCGGTTCACGCGGCTCGCGGGGCGGGCGGGTGTCTTCCAGCTCGGCGCCGGTTTCCTGATCGACGACGCGCATCGACAGGCGGACCTTGCCGCGCGGATCGACCTCCAGCACCTTGACCTTGACCTCCTGCCCTTCGCTGAGGACGTCGGAGACCTTGGCGACGCGCTCGTTCTGGATCTCGGAGATGTGGACGAGGCCGTCCTTGGCGCCCATGAAGTTCACGAACGCGCCGAAATCGACCATCGACACGACCTTGCCGGTATAGATCTTGCCCACTTCGGCCTCGGCGGTGATGCCGATGATCCAGTTGCGCGCGGCCTCGATCTTCTCGGGGTCGGACGAGCTGATCTTGACGGTGCCGTCATCCTCGATGTCGACCTTGGCGCCGGTGGTGGCGACGATCTCGCGGATCACCTTGCCGC
>CAZACH010000029.1:0-3540 GCA_964483275.1 uncultured Sphingomonadaceae bacterium
GGTGATCCCGCTGAGCGACGCGGTGCCGGTGCTGGAGAATTTCGGTTTCCGCGTGATCGAGGAGTTCCCTTACGATCTCGACGGCGGGCGGCTGGGCTGGATTCACGAGTTCAGCGTCGAGCCGGCGGGTGGCGCCTTCGATCCGGCGCGCGACGGCGGACGGGTCGAGCAGGCGCTGAAATGCGTGCTGATCAACCAGGCGGAAAACGATGCGTTCAATGCCCTGATGGTGCGCGCCGGACTGGACAGCGATGCCGTCGTCCTGTTCCGGGCGCTGTTCCGCTATCTTCGCCAGACCGGCGTTCCCTATGGCCTCGCCACGGTGATGGAGGCGCTGGCGGCGGCGCCGGACGTGGCGCACAGGCTGATCGCCCTGTTCGGCGCGCTGCATCAACCCGGCAAGAGCGACGCCGAATCGGCGGCGGCGGAAGCGCGGCGCGGGATCGAGGCGGGGCTGCTCAAGGTCAGCGGCATCGACGAGGACCGCATCCTGCGCCTGCTCGTCGCGCTGATCGACGCCTGCCTGCGCACCAACGCCTTCGTCAAGGGCGGGCCGGAAGCGCTGGCCTTCAAGTTCGATTCGGCGCGCGTGCCGGGCCTGCCGCGCCCGGTGCCGTGGCGCGAGGTCTTCGTCTATTCCCCGCGTGTCGAGGGCATCCATCTGCGCGGCGGGCCGGTCGCGCGCGGCGGCCTGCGCTGGTCCGACCGCCGCGACGATTTCCGCACCGAGGTGCTGGGGCTGATGAAGGCGCAGCTCGTCAAGAACGCCGTCATCGTGCCGACCGGCGCCAAGGGCGGCTTCTATGCCAAGCAACTGCCGCCGCCCGCCGACCGCGAGGCCTGGCTGGCGGAGGGGACCGAGGCCTATCGCATCTTCATCCGCGCGCTGCTGTCGCTGACCGACAATATCGTCGATGACAAGGTGGTGCCGCCCCGGCAGGTCCGCAGGCTGGACGCGGACGACCCCTATCTCGTCGTCGCCGCCGACAAGGGCACGGCCGCCTTCTCGGACGTCGCCAACGCGCTGGCGATCGACCATGGTTTCTGGCTCGGCGACGCCTTCGCCAGCGGCGGCAGCCAGGGCTATGACCACAAGGCGATGGGCATCACCGCGCGCGGCGCGTGGATTTCGGTTCAGCGCCACTTCGCCGAAATGGGCATCGACGTTCAGGCCGATTCGATCAGCGTCGCCGGCTGCGGCGACATGTCGGGCGACGTCTTCGGCAACGGCATGTTGCGCTCGAAAGCGCTGCGGCTGGTCGCCGCCTTCGATCACCGCCACATCTTCCTCGACCCCGCGCCCGATCCCGAAAAGAGCTGGGCCGAGCGCCAGCGCCTGTTCGATCTGCCGCGCTCCTCGTGGGAGGATTATGACGCGGCGTTGATCTCGAAGGGCGGCGGCGTCTTCCCGCGCAGCCAGAAATCCATCGCGCTGACGCCCGAAGTTCGCGCCATGCTGGCGGTGGACGCCGAGGCGCTTGGCCCCGCCGAGCTGATCGCCGCCATCCTGCGCGCGCCGGTCGACCTGCTGTGGTTCGGCGGCATCGGCACCTATATCAAGGGCGCCGGCGAGGCCGATGCCACGGTCGGCGACCGCGCCAACGACGCCAATCGCGTCAACGGGCGCGAGGTGCGGGCGCGCGGGGTGGGGGAGGGCGCCAATCTCGGCGTCACCCAGGCCGGGCGCGTCGAATATGCCGGCCATGGCGGGCGCATCAACACCGACTTCATCGACAACAGCGCCGGCGTCGATTGTTCGGACAATGAGGTCAACATCAAGATCGCGCTCGGCCCGGAAGTGCAGGCCGGGCGGCTGGTGATGGCGGACCGGAACCGCCTGCTTGTCGACATGACCGATGCGGTCGCGGATCTCGTGCTGGCCGACAACCGCCTCCAGACCCAGGCGCTGTCGATCGCCGAGCGCGGCGGCGCCGGCGCGGTGCCGCGCTATGTCCGCGTCATCCAGATTTTCGAGGCGAGCGGCCGCATCGACCGCGCCGTCGAGGGGCTGCCCGGCGACGAGGCGCTGGGCCAGCGCGCCCAATATGGCCGGGGGCTCGAACGGCCCGAACTGGCCGTGCTGCTCAGCCATGCCAAGCTGGCGTTGCAGGATGCGATCGAGACCGGCGTCCGGCTGGACGACCCGCTGTTCGAGCCGATCCTGACGGGTGCCTTCCCGCCCGTGCTGGTCGAACGCTTCGGCGACGCCCTGCGCGCGCATCGCCTGCGCGGGCCGATCATCGCCACGACGCTCGCCAACGAGATCGTCAACCGGCTCGGCATCGTTCCCGCGTTCGCTGTGGCGGAGGAGGAGGGCACCGCGCTCGCCCATGTCGCCGCCGCCTATGCGGTGGTGTCGTCGCTGTTCGACCTGCCTGCGCTCTGGGCGGCGGTGGAGGCGGAGGACGTGCCCGCCACGGTGCGGCTGGAGCTGCTGGAGAGCGCGGCCTCGGCGGTGCGTTTCCACCTCGCCGATCTGGTCCGCATGACCCCGCCGGACCTGAAGCCGGGGGAAACCGCCGATGCCCTGCGTCCCGGCATCGACCTGCTGGGCGGCACGCTCGACGATCTGCTGCGGACCGAGGCGCGCGACTATCGTGACCGGCTGCGCGGCGGCCTGCTCGACCGGGGAGTCTCGGCGGCGCTGGCCGGGCGTTTGTCGACCCTCGCCCTGATGGACGGCGCCATCGGCGTCGCCATGCTGGCGATGCGGACGGGCACGCCGGCGGACCGGCTGGCTCGCGCCTATACCCGCATCGGCGAGGCGCTCGGCCTCGATTGGGCGAAGGGCGCGGCCATCGCCCTCGATCCCGCCGATCCGTGGGAGCGGCTGCTCGTCGCCGGGGTGGTGCGCGATCTCGAACAGCTGCGCCTCGACCTGCTCGCCCGCATCCTGACCGACGACGCCGATCCCGAAACGGTGGCCGATGACTGGCTCGAAAGCCACGCGGCGCGGACACGCCAGTTCCATGACCTCGTCGGCCGCGCGCGGGCGGGCGGCACGGTGACGCCCATCATCGTTGCGCAGCTCGCCAGCCAGGCGCGCGCCGTGCTCGCCCGCTAAGCCGCATCACGCCGGAAAAGATAGGATGATCCCATGTTCCTGAAATCCCGCACCGCCCTCGTCACCGGATCGACCTCCGGCATCGGCCTTGCCATCGCCAGGGCGCTGGCCGGCGAAGGCGCCAATGTCGTCATCAACGGGTTCGGCGACGCCGAGGCGATCGAGGCCGAGCGTCGGGGGCTTGAGGCCCTCAGCGGCGGTCGCGCGCTCTATTCGGCGGCGGACATGACGAAGCCGGACGAGATCGCCGCCATGGTCGCGCAGGCGGCGGAGCTTGGCGGCGTCGACATCCTCGTCAACAATGCCGGCATCCAGCATGTCGCGCCGGTCGACGAATTCCCGACCGCCAAGTGGGACGCGATCATCGCCATCAACCTGTCGTCGGCCTTCCACACCATCCATCACGCCCTGCCCGGCATGAAGGCGAAGGGCTGGGGACGGATCATCAACACCGCTTCGGCGCATTCGCTTGTCGC
>CAZACH010000029.1:3640-7418 GCA_964483275.1 uncultured Sphingomonadaceae bacterium
CCGGCCCCGCCGCCCGATCCGGCGCGCGAGATGCCGGCGCGCAACGGCTGGCGCGCCTTCGTCACGTCGGAGGACCGGGACCGGCTGATGCGGTCGCGCAATGCCTGGGAGCAGGCGCTGGCACAGGCGCGCGCGTCCGGCCACGGCAAGGCATTGACCGGGCTCAAGGCGCTTGCCGATCCAGACGCTGCGCTCGACGGGCCGGAACCGCCGCCCGGCCGCTACAAGTGCCGGACCATCAAGATCGGCGCCAAACAGGCGGGGCTGCCCGACTATACCGCCTATGGCTGGTTCGACTGCGGCATCTTGCGCGAGGACGATCATCTGCTGTTCGTGAAGGGCAGCGGATCGCAGCGCCCCTCCGGCCGGCTCTATTTCGACACGACGCGGCGGATGGTGTTCCTGGGCACCATGGTGCTCGGCGACGAGAAAAAGGCGATTGCCTATGGCGCGGATGCGGATCGCAACATGGTGGGCGCTCTGGAGCGGATCGGCGAGCGGCGCTGGCGGCTGGTGCTGCCCTGGCCGAACTGGGAATCCAACCTCGACCTGATGGAGCTTGAGCCGGACCTCGCGCCGCCGGTCGCGGGGTAGGCGGTGCGTGTTGAATAGCCTCCGTTCGTCCTGAGCCTGTCGAAGGACGACAGTATCGACTTGGGAGACCTGCACCGAACCTCGTGGGAGGGAAGGCTTGAGCAGTCGTCCTTCGACAGGCTCAGGACGAACGGCGGTTGGGTGGCTTTCACGGTCGATGCTGGAACGCAGCCGGGCGCGGCCAGTCGGGCGCTGTCACCGCCAGCGCCTTGAACAGCGTGCCCATCTGGTCCGGCGCGATCAGACGGTCGCGTTCGGCCGCCAGCGCACCGGCGCGGGACGGGTTGGCGCGCGCGAGGGCTGTCGTGCGTGCGTCGATGCCGAGCGCGCGCAGCAGGTCGCCCTGCGGGATCGGGCCGAGGCACGTCACGCCGGCCCGTAAAGCAGCATCGGCGAGGGCGGCGAAATCGACATGGGCGGTGAGGTCGGTGTCGCCTGGGGCTTCGAGCGGATCGGCGAAGCGGTGGCCGCGCACCGCCTGGAAGGTGTCGCCCACCGCCGGGCCGGAATAGCCATAGTCGATGGCGAGCAGCGCGCCGCCCTGTGCCTTCAGCCGCCGGGCAAGCGCCGTCATGACGCCAATGCTGGCCGGAGAGCGCTCGACGATCGCGCCGATGTCCGCGTGCGCAAGCGCAGCGGGGACGGCATCGTCGCGCACCGGATCGCCCGCCGCCATGACGAGCGCGTCGCCATTGAGCGCGACCGTCCGCGCGCGCCAGCCATCGGCGGCGCGGACATGCTGCTCGATCGGCAGCGCATCGAAAAACTCGTTGGCGACGATCAGCAGCGGGCGGTCCGTCGGCAGGCTGTCAATGTCGTCGTGCCAGCGACCGTCGGGGTGAAGCGCAGCCTGGCGCGCGCGCAGCGCCGGGCTGGTCTCGACGAAATCCGGCGGTGTCGCGGCCAGCGCGGGGAAGCGCGCGAAGCTGCGGCGCATGTCGGCCATCAGGGTGCCGCGTCCGGGGCCAAGCTCGATCAGCGCGGCGGCGGGTTCCCCGGCGCGCTGCCACAGGTCGACGCACCACAGGCCGATCAGCTCGCCGAACATCTGGCTGATCTCGGGCGCCGTGACGAAGTCGCCGCCCGCGCCGAGCGGATCGCGCGTGGCGTAATAATGCGCATTGGCGCGCGCCATATAGTCGGCGAGCGCGATCGGCCCGCTTTCCCCGATGGCGCGGCGCAGCGCGTCGGCGAAGGCGCTCACCGGCCCGGCGCGCCGGTCACGCCTGCGCGGTGGAGCCGGCGGTCGGTTCCACCCGCACGCGGCGGCGCGGCGCGGTGTGGATCAGCCAGGCGCCCCCGAGGATCATCGGCACGGACAGCCACTGCCCCATGTGCAGGCCGGTCGCCTGGGTGAAGGCGGTGAGCTGCGCGTCCGGCTCGCGCACGAATTCGACGAGGAAGCGCGACAGGCCATAGCCGAGCAGGAAGATGCCGACGAGCTTGCCCGGCTGGTAGCGGGCATCGGTGCGCCTGAAGTACCAGAGCAGGACCAGGAACAGCACCAGCCCTTCCAGCAGCGCCTCGTAAAGCTGGCTGGGATGGCGCGGCATCGGCCCGCCGGTCGGGAAGATCACGCCCCACGGCATGTTGGTGGCGGAGCCCCACAGCTCGCCATTGATGAAGTTGGCGAGGCGGCCGAGGCCGAGGCCGATCGGCACGACGCAGGCGACATAGTCGTGGACGCGCAGCCATTGCAGCTTGCGCGAGCGGGTGAACAGCAGGATCGCGAGCGTCACGCCGATGACGCCGCCGTGGAAGGACATGCCGCCTTCCCACAGCCGCAGCACCTCCCACGGATGGGCGAGGTAGAAGGCGGGATTGTAGAAGAGCACATAGCCCAGTCGCCCGCCGAGGATGATGCCCAGCGTCGCATAGGTGACGAAATCGTCGGCGTGGCGGCGGGCCATCGGCGCGCCCGGCTGCTTCAGCAGGCGCAGCAGATACCACCAGCCGAGCAGGATGCCGGCGATATAGGCCAGGCTGTACCAGCGCAGCTGGAAGCCGCCGATGGACAGAAGCTCCGGGCGCAGGCCCAGCGCCTCGAAATGCACCGCTGCCATCATCTCAGTCCACATGCGGCCGTCTTCCCTGCCTTTGGAACGGGGTCTCCTCATAAACCAGCGACGGTGCAAGGCAATGCGCGCCAGCGGTTGCGCCGCCGCACATTCGCCACGCACCGGCTGGCGCGGCGGCCGCCCTGCGATTATCAGCGGGGCATGGCCAGCGACCCGAACAGCCGCCTCGCGATCAATCGCCGCACCATGCTCGTCGGCGGCGGCGCGGCGGTGGGGCTGGTCGTGGCGTGGGCGGTGTGGCCCCGGCGCTATCCGCCGAACCTGGTGGCGCGCGAGGGCGAATCGATCCTCAACGCCTTTCTCAGGATCGGCAGCGACGGCCGGGTGACGGTGGCGGTGCCGCAGGCCGAGATGGGGCAGGGGGTGTTCACCGGCCTGCCGCAGATCCTCGCCGACGAGCTTGGCGCCGACTGGCAGATGGTCGGGGTCGAGCCGGCGCCGATCCACCCCGCCTATGTCAACATGGCGCTGGTCGAGGAGGGGGTGCGCGGCGCGCTGCCGGAATGGCTGCATGGCGTCGGACGCTGGGCGGGCGCCCATGTCGGGCGCCACTACCAGCTTCAGGTCACCGGCGGCTCGACCTCGGTGCGCGCCTTTATGACGCCGCTGCGCGAGGCCGGTGCACTGGCGCGGACCCGGCTGTGCCGGGCGGCGGCGGCGCGCTGGGGCGTCGACTGGCGCGAATGCCGGACGGACCAGAACCGCATCATCCACGGCAATAATATCCTCGGCTTCGGCACGGTGGCGGCGGAGGCGGCCGCGCTCGATCCCGACGACGAGGTGGCGTTGCGCGCCGATGCCGACCGCCGCCTGATCGGCCGCCCGCTGCCGCGCCTCGACGTGCCGGCGAAGGTCGACGGCAGCGCCGTGCTGGGCGCGGACATCCGCCTGCCCGGCATGGTCTATGCCTCGGTCCGCAGCGGCCTGCCCGGCGGCGCGACGCTTGAGGAGGTCGACCTCAAGGCCGCCAAGGGCATGCAGGGGCTGATTTCCATCGTCGATACGGCGGGCTGGGTCGCCGCCGTCGCGACCAACTGGTGGGCCGCCGACCGCGCGGTGGACCTGATCAAGCCGCGCTTCACGGCCGACCGGCCGCTCGCCGACCA
>CAZACH010000029.1:7518-14559 GCA_964483275.1 uncultured Sphingomonadaceae bacterium
CTGATCTGGTCGCGGTCGGAGGACAGCATCCACGGCGCGCCCCGCCCGCCGGCGCGCGCCCGGCTGCGCGCCCGGCTGGCGCCCGACAAGACGATCGCGGCGCTCGAAACCGTGATCGCCGCGCCCTCGGCCAGCGCGGAAGCGGTCGCCCGGCTGCGCGGCCGGGCCGGACGCCCGGTGGCGGCGGATCGCGGCGCCGTCGAAGGCGCGCGGCCGATCTATGCCATCCCCGCGCTGCGTATCGCCCATGCGCCCGCCGATGTCGGCTTTCCCACCGGCATCTGGCGGTCGGTGGCGCACAGCTACACGGCCTTCTTCACCGAGGCGTTCGTCGATGAGCTTGCGACGGCGGCGGGGCTGGACCCGCTCGCCTTCCGCCTGCGCCTGCTCGGCGACAAGCCGCGCCATGCCGAGGTGCTCAAGACCGCCGCCAGCCTCGGCGGCTATGCCCCCGCCTCGGGCGAGGCGGCGCACGGCCTCGCCCTGCACGAATGCTTCGGCTCGATCGTCGCGATGCTGGCGGAGGTCGGGATGGACGGCGACCGGCCGCAGGTGCGCCGCATCGTCGCCGCCGTCGATTGCGGGCTGGTCGTCAATCCCGAGCTGGTCCGCCAGCAGATCGAGGGCGGCATCATCTGGGGGCTGGCGGCGGCGCTGGCCGGCGCGCAGAGCTGGACCGCCGGCCTTCCCGACCAGCGGAATTTCGACGGCTTCGGCCTGCCGCTGCTGGCCGACACGCCGGAAATCGACGTTCACCTGATGGACAATGGCGAGCCGCCGGGCGGGGTCGGCGAGATCGCGGTGCCGCCGGTCGCGCCGGCGGTCGCCAATGCCCTGTTCGTCGCCACCGGCAAGCGTTTCCGGCAATTGCCGCTGCTGGGACAGGCGGGCGCGTGACGGCGGGCGGGCCGCGACGGATCGGCGTGCTGATCGTCAACCTCGGCACGCCCGACGCGCCGGAGGCGGGCGCGGTTCGGCGCTATCTGCGGGAATTCCTGTCCGACCGCCGCGTCGTCGAGATTCCGCCGCTGGTCTGGCAGCCGATCCTGCGCGGCCTCGTGCTCAGGACACGGCCGGCGAAATCGGCCCACGCCTATGCCCAGATCTGGGACAGGGCGCGCGACACCTCGCCGATTCGCGCCATTACGGAGGATCAGGCGGCGGCGCTTGGCCGCTTGCTCGGCCCTGATGTCGTCGTCGATCATGCGATGCGCTACGGCACGCCGGTCATCGCCGAGCGGCTCGACGCGCTGCAGGCGGCGGGCTGCACGCGCATCCTGCTGGCGCCGCTCTATCCGCAATATTGCGCGGCGACGACCGCGAGCGTGGTCGATGCCGCCGGACGGGCGCTAGCGGCGCGCCGCTGGCAGCCGAGCCTGCGCACCCTGCCGCCCTATCATGACGACCCCGCCTATATCGACGCGCTGGCGGCGGACGTGCGGGAATCGCTGGCGGCGCTCGATTTCGAGCCGCAGGCCCTGCTCGCCAGCTTCCACGGCATGCCGGAGCGGACGGCGCGGCTGGGCGACCCCTATCACGCCCAATGCCTGCGGACCGCGCAATTGCTGGGCGAGGCGCTGGGGCAGGAACTGCGCGTCGCCTTCCAGTCGCGATTCGGACGCGCCAGATGGCTGGAGCCGTCGACCGAATCGGTGCTTGCGGCCCTGCCGGGGCAGGGCGTGCGCCGGCTCGCCCTATTCGCGCCGGGTTTCGCCGCCGATTGCCTCGAAACGCTTGAGGAACTCGCCCTGCGCGGACGGGATGTTTTCCTTGCCGCCGGCGGGGAGCGCTTCGCCTATCTGCCCTGCCTCAACGCCCGCCCGATCGGCATGGAAATGCTGCGCAAACTCGTCGCGCGGGAGCTTGAAGGGTGGCGCGCTCCCGCATAGCATCCTGTTCCAACCTCTGGGCAGGAGTTCAATCACCATGGCACGTGTCGCAATCGTCACAGGCGGAACGCGCGGGATCGGGGAGGCGATCAGCCTCGCCCTCAAGGATCAGGGCGTCAATGTCGCGGCCAACTATGCGGGGAATGACGAAAAAGCGCGTGAATTCAGCGAAAGGACCGGGATCAAGGCCTATAAGTGGGACGTCTCCGACCATCAGGCCTGCCTGTCGGGCGTCGCGCAGGTGGAGGCGGAACTGGGGCCGGTCGACATCGTCGTCAACAATGCCGGCATCACCCGCGACGGCGTGCTGCTCAAGATGAGCTATGAGGACTGGAAGGCGGTGATCGACACCAATCTCGGCGGCTGCTTCAACATGGCGAAGGCGGCTTTCCCCGGCATGCGCCAGCGCGGCTGGGGCCGCATCGTCAATATCGGCTCGATCAACGGCCAGGCCGGCCAGTACGGCCAGGTCAACTATGCCGCCGCCAAGTCCGGCATCCATGGCTTCACCAAGGCATTGGCGCAGGAAGGCGCCAAATATGGCGTCACCGTCAACGCCATCGCGCCCGGCTATATCGACACCGACATGGTCGCCGCCGTGCCGCAGGACGTGCTCGCCAAGATCGTGGCGCGCGTGCCGGTGGGGCGGCTCGGCCATGCCGACGAGATCGCGCGCGGCGTCGCCTTCCTCTGCGCCGAGGATGCCGGCTTCGTCACCGGATCGACGCTGTCGATCAACGGCGGCCAGCATATGTATTGACGAAGGGAAGGGGCGGACGGCGTTCGCCCCGACCGCCCTGCCTCAGGCCGATCGGTTCCATTCCGGATCGGCGCTGCCCGAAACGCGCCGCGCCTGATCCCGCATCTCTTGCCAGCGGAAATGGCGCACGCGGAACAGCATGGCGATCGCCCGCATCCGGGCATTCATGCCGCGCAGGCGATCGGACGCCAGCACCATCGGCACATGCGCGAAGGCGGACAGCAGCACCGCGAGCGCGCGCGCCTGCCACAGCCAGCCCGGCCGGCTGCGCGCGCGGTGATGGTTGAGTTGGTGCGTGATGTGGCGCCGCCACTTGGCCTGCAATTCAGAAAAAGTCCGCCGCGCCGGGTGGAAGACGATCATGTCCGGCCTGTAGCGGGCCGCGAAGCCCTTGGCCTTGGCGCGGTTGCCCCAGTCGACATCCTCCGCCAGGCCGATGCCGGCAAAGGGGCCGACAAGCCCGTGCACCTCCCGCCGCATGGCGAGGTTGCCGGTACCGGAAAAGCCGTGCTTGCCGATATACAGCTTCTGCCGATAGGCGAAGACGGCTTCATAGGCCTCGAGGTCGGACAGCCGCGCCGGGTCGGTGAAGTCGATCCTGACGTCGCCCCCCACCACGCCGGTGGCATCCGCCGCGCCCAGTCCGCGTACCGCCGCGGCGATCCAGTCCGGATCGGCGCGGCAATCGGCATCAATGAAGGCGAGGATCCCGCCCCGCGCCGCCGCCACTCCCAGATTCCGCGCAAGGCCCGGCCCCGGCTGGTCCTCCTTCAGGATGCGGACATCGGGATAGGCGGCCTGCACGGCGGACAATGGCTCGCGCGAGCCATTGTCGACGATGATCACCTCGGTCGCGTCGGCCGGCCAGCTCTGCGCCGCGATCGACTCAAGGCAACGCAGCGCCTGCTCATGCTGGTTGAGGTGCGGGATGATGACGCTGACCAGCGGGTGTCTGGTCTCGTCGCGCTGGGGGATGTCGGCGGTCATGCGTTCACAATCCGGAAAGGAGTTGACGTTCGATCAGCCTAGCGCGCGGCCGTTATCGGCGGGTGAATGGCCAGCATGGAAAATTTCATGAAGCTTAGTCATTGGTTAGGGGCTTGTGCTAGTTTAAATGCTCGATGTGAGGGGGCGCCTGCCGGATTATGGAAACGATATACGACTGGGTCACGGTGGCGCTGTTTGGCGGCCTCATCGTCCTGTTCCTGGAACGCTCGATGAGTCAGGGCGCGGGACCGCCCCGGGACCATATCTGGCAATATCTCGTGGCATCGGTCGGCTTCATGGCCGCCAATTATTTCGGCAACGAGGAACAGCATCTCGTGGCGATCCCGATCCTCGCCGCGACGATCGGGTTCATATTCTATGTCCTGAAGCCGTTCGAGCGTAAGTCCTGACGGGGAGGGGGCGGCTCCTCCGTCCACTCGTTCCGCAATCGTATCAAGCCCGCCGCAGCGGTTCGCCAGAAAGGTTCGATCCAGATGAGCAACGGGGTCTCAAACGTGGACGCCAATCGCTTTCGCCGCCAGCGGTTTCAGATTTTTCTGTCGAAATTAAAAGATCTTAGGCCGAAGAATGGCGCGATCTCGGTTCTCGACGTTGGCGGAACCATGGCTTATTGGGAGGGCGTTCGGGATATGTGGGCGGCATTTCCGCTGGATATCACGATCGTCAACCTGGGCGTCGAGGAGAGCGACCAAGACGTTTTCCACATAAGGAATGGCAACGCCTGCGATCTTGGCCATCTGCCCGACCGATCCTTCGATATCGTGCATTCCAACAGCGTCATAGAACATGTCGGACAATGGGTGGATATGGAGGCGATGGCCGGAGAAGTGCGTCGCCTTGCCTCAAGCTATTATCTCCAGACGCCGAATTTCTGGTTTCCGATGGAGCCGCATTATCGGACATTGTTCTTTCAGATGTATCCTGAAGCCATGCGCGCGCGGATGCTGATGACGCGTCGCCGCGGTTTTCGCGGGCCGCATCAATCCCTGGGCGCGGCGATGCGCGATCTTCAAACCGTCAATTTGCTAACCGCCAGGCAGCTATCCGCGCTTTTCCCCGATGGGAAACTGATCAGGGAAAAATTTTGCGGGCTCACCAAATCGCTGATCGTTTGCCGGTGACGGGTGCGATGTCGTCCATCCGTGAACGAAGGCGGCCCGGCCGGGTGCTGAAGCCTTACCGGCCGGAGCGTTCCTTGTGGCGGACGCGCATCTCGTGGACGGCCTTCTATACCGGCCTGATCTTCGTCTGCGTGATCTACGGCTTTCTGGCAGCGGTCGCGCCCCCGTCATTCATGGTGATGATGGCCGCGCCGATATTCATTCTGGCGTTGATCGTCATCTGGGCGATGCCGGATCGGCAGACCGCGCCGACGCGCGCGCTCGAATGGCTTTTCTATGCCTATTGGATCGGAACGATCCTGTGGCCCAACTATCTCGCCATCGCCTTACCGGGCCTGCCCTGGATATCGATGCGCCGATTGCTCGGCTTTCCGCTCGCGATCATCCTGTTGATATGTCTCTCGACGAACCGCGCCTTTCGCGACGCCATCCGAAATGTTTATTCCTATAATCCGTGGATTCCCCGCCTGGTTTTCGGTTTCGTCTTGGTTCAGATTATTTCGATACCGTTCTCAAAGTCCATCGTTTCGTCCCTCTACCTTTTCGTCGACGACCAGGTGGCCTTGACGACGACATTCGTCGTCGGGTCATATGTTTTTCTGAAGGAAGGCCGCATCGACAGATGGGCGAAGATCACCTGCGTCATGGCGATCATCACCGCCACCATCGGGCTTATTGAATTTCCGCGCCAGCAGATCCTGTGGGCGGATCACATTCCCGCCCTTTTCAAGATTAACGATGAATCCGTGTTGCGGGTCTTGTCGGGGCAATTTCGGGTCGGGGAATATCGTGCAACAAGCACATTTGCCTTGTCGTTGATGTTTGCGGAATTTCTTGCGCTCTCCATTCCCTTTTTGATGCATTACATTGCCAATGCGTCGAACTTGCGCGTGCGGCTTCTGTGGATCGCCGGCTATGTGGTGGTCTTTGCCGGTATCACCGTCAGTGGTTCCCGCCTCGGCATGGTCGGCTTTTTCGTCGCCAACGGCCTCTACATATTCGCATGGGCCACGAAAAAGCGCATGACCGCGCGCCAGGATTTGTGGGCCTCATCGGTTTTCTTCGCCTATCCAGCGGCCGCCATGGCATTTGTCGGACTGATTTTCGCGAGCCATCGCGTTCACCGCATGATCCTCGGCGGGGGTGAACATCAAACGAGTGATGATGCACGCCGCGTTCAGTGGGAAATGGGGATACCACGCATATTGGAACTGCCTTTTTTTGGGCATGGCCCTGGAAATTCGGGAGCGGTACTCGGATATTTGACGCCCGGAGGCGTAAATACCGTCGATAGCTATTTTCTCACCATCTTGCTGGATTACGGGATAATAGGATTTTTCTGCTTTTATGGAGTGTTCATAATCGCACTTGTAAAATCGTTAATCGTCGGCATGAAAACGGATGCTCCGGAGGGGGGGATACTCATTTCATTTGGATGTGCGTTTGGCGCATTCATGTTTATCAAATTTGTGCTGAGCCAGCCGGACAATCACGCTGCGGTCTTCATGATGTTGGGTGCGGTTGTGGCCGCACTCTATCGCGCGAGCAGCTTCGAGGGCGTTGGCAGGCCGCGATCTTCGATGAGATGAGTTGGTGGGCAAGTTGGCTCAGCCGAAGCGCCATCCATCGGGCGGGGGTTGCTCCGAAGCCTTTTTGACGGCAGCTTAAGCGAAGTACTTTAGTACAGTCGAACGGTTTGAGATAGTCGCGTCCTGAATTGAGCATTTGCACCTGGCCTCCGGGGGGTTGTGTCTTTCTGGTCTAAAATCGCACCTGCGTCGCGGAAAGCGGTGCTGATTGCCGCGCTTGCCTTTTTGGCGGCTCTGGTGGTCGTGCCGGTGCTTCCGTGTTGGCTCGGCGGTGGGGCCGTCAACGCCGCGCCGCTACAGTCGATTGCTGACTGCTGGTCGCATAAAAATCCATCAATAAAGACTATCTTAAGAAATTTCGACAATGTCTTGGCAGAAGCGCCGGATTATTCCGGCGCTCTCGTCAGTCAGATCATTGGTCGCAATCCCGCCGCAGCAACAGCTGCCGGGGACAGGAACAAGAACATGGCAGATATCATCGTTTCATCCACCCAGCAATTAAACACTGCGTTGAAGAACGCCAGCGCGGGCGACACAATTTTGCTTGCGCCGGGCCTTTATGGCGACGTGGCGATTTCTTCAAAGTTTTCGGGTGATGGTGTCACGATAAAATCGCAATTCGCTGACCAATCGGCAACATTGTCCGGTTTGAAGGTGGACAACAGTTCGAATGT
>CAZACH010000030.1:0-14489 GCA_964483275.1 uncultured Sphingomonadaceae bacterium
ATCGAAAGCCCCGCCACCGTCGACAGGCCCGACCGGGCGAGGCCGAGCACCGCATAGCGCTTGCCGGCGAAGGCGGGGCTTTCGATCATCTGAGCTTCAGCGTCGCGAGGCCGGCCAGCGCCAGCACGAAGCTGATGATCCAGAAGCGGATCACCACCGTCGGCTCCGACCAGCCGAGATGTTCGAAATGATGGTGGATAGGCGCCATCTTGAAGACGCGCTTGCCCGTCGTCTTGAAGCTGATGACCTGGACGATCACCGACACAGCCTCCAGCACGAACAGGCCGCCGACCACCGCCAGCACGATCTCGTGATTGGTGACGACCGCGATCGACCCCAGCGCCCCGCCGAGCGCGAGGCTGCCGGTGTCGCCCATGAACACGGCGGCGGGCGGCGCATTGTACCAAAGGAAGGCGAGGCCCGCGCCGACGATCGCCGCGCAGAAGATGACGAGATCGCCCGAACCCGGCACATGATGGATGCCCAGATAATCCGAATAGCGGATATTGCCGACCAGATAGGCGATCAGCGCGAACGTCACCGCCGCGATGATCACCGGCATCGTCGCCAGCCCGTCCAGCCCGTCCGTCAGGTTCACCGCATTGCCCGCGCCGACCACCACCGTCATCGCGAACAGGATGTAGAAGACGCCAAGCGCGATGCCCGCGTCCTTGAGGAAGGGCAGGTAGAGCGTCGTCCCCGAAAACTGGGTGATCCACACCACCGCCACGCCGGCGATGATGAACTCGGCCAGCAGGCGGGTCTTGCCCGATACGCCCTTGTGGCTGCGCTTCCGCACCTTGTCGAAATCGTCGAGGAAACCGATCAGGCCGAAGCCGATGGTGACAAGCAGGCAGGCCCAGGTGAAGCGGTTGTCGAAGTCCATCCACAACAGCGTTGACAGCACCAGCGAGGTCAGGATCATCAGGCCGCCCATCGTCGGCGTGCCCTTCTTGGTGATCAGGTGGCTGGCGGGGCCGTCCTCGCGGATCGGCTGCCCCTTGCCCTGCTTGACGCGCAGCCAGCCGATGAATTTCGGCCCGATCAGCAGGCCGATGACCAGCGCGGTCAGCGCCGCCGCGCCGGCGCGGAAGGTGATATAGCGGACCAGGTTCAGAACGCCCGGAAAGCCCAGCGCTTCGGCAATCTCGTAGAACATCAGCTTTCCCCGGCCCGAAGCGCCGCCACGACGCGCCCCAGCCCCACCGAATTGGACCCTTTGACCAGAATTGCGTCGCCGGGGGCGATCAGCGCGGACAGCGCCTCCTCCGCCTCGGCCGCATCGCGGCAATGGCGCACCGCCATAGAGGTCCCGAGCGCTGTCGCAAGCGCCGCCATTTCCGCGCCGACGAGCAGTGCATGGCTTGCGCCGGATGCGCGCAGCGGTTCCGCCAGCCCGGCATGGCGCGCATCGGATTCGCCGCCCAGTTCCTTCATCGCGCCGAGCAGCGCGATCTTGCGCCCGCTCGCCTCCGCCTCGCCCAACACGGCAAGCGCCGCCGCCATGGAGGCGGGGTTGGCGTTATAGCTCTCGTCGATCAGCAGCGCCGTGCCGCCGGACAAGGCGACCCGATGCCGCGCGCCGCGCCCGGCAAGGCCGGTCATCGCGCCGAGGGCGAGCCCGGCAAGACCAAGGTCGCCCTCCACCGCATCGACGGCGGCAATCACGGCGAGCGCATTATTGACCCAATGGGCGCCCGCCATGCCGACCGTGAAGGTCAGCGAGCGTCCGCCCGGCAGGCCGGCGGTGACGACGCGGCCGACGCCGTCCTCGGCGCGGACTTCCTCGATCAGCCGGTAATCGGCGTCGGGATGACGGCCGAATGTGAGGATCACGGACGCATAAGGCCGCGCATGGCCGATCAGCCGCTCGCGATGCACGCCGTCATGCGGGATCAGCGCCGTGCCGCCCGGCTCCAGGCCCTGGAAAATCTCGCCCTTGGCATCGGCGATCGCCTCCTCGCCAGAGAAGAAGGCGCTGTGGGCGGGGGCGATCCACGTCACCAGCGCGACATGGGGGCGGACCAGCCGGGTCAGCGCGGCAAGCTCGCCGGCGGCGCTCATGCCCATCTCGAAAATGCCGAACCCGGCCGTCTCCGGCATCCGCGCGATGCTGAGCGGCACGCCGACATGATTATTATAGCTCTTGACCGAGGCATGGACCCGGCCCGGCGCGGCGCGATCGAGCGCGCGGAACAGCGCCTCGCGCGTCCCGGTCTTGCCCACCGAGCCGGTGATGCCGATGATCCGGCCGCCACTCGCGGCACGGCGCGCCACGGCAAGATCGTCCAGCGCCCGCGTCGTGTCCGCCACCCGCACATGCGGGCCGTCGACCGACGCGCTGACCAGCACGCCCGCCGCCCCCGCCGCCAGCGCCTGCCCGACGAAGCGATGGCCGTCGGTGGTCGCGCCCGCCAGCGCGACGAACAGGTCGCCCGGCCCCACCTCACGCGAGTCGAAGGTCACGCCCGTCGCCACGAAGTCCGCCGAGGCGCGCCCGCCGGTCGCCGCCGCGATCTGGGCGGAGGTCCACAGCGCCGTCACGCCGCGCACTCGCGCGCGACGAGGACATCGTCGAAGGGCAGCACGCGGTCGCCGACGATCTGGCCCTGCTCATGCCCCTTGCCGGCGATCAGCACGACATCGTCGGCGGTCGCGGCGGCGAGCGCGGCGGCAATGGCCTCCCGCCGGTCGCCGATCTCGACCGCGTCCGGCGCGGCGGCGACGATCTGGGCGCGAATGGCCGCCGGCGCCTCACTGCGCGGATTGTCATCGGTGACGATGACATGATCCGCCAGCCGCGCGGCGACCGCGCCCATTTCGGGACGCTTGCCGGCGTCACGGTCGCCGCCGGCGCCGAAGACGAGGATCAGGCGCCCGCGCGTGTGCGGCCGCAACGCCTCGATCGCGGCGCGCAGCGCGTCGGGCGTATGGGCATAATCGACATAGACGGGCGCGCCGATGCGCGTGATCGCCGCGCGCTCCAGCCGCCCGCGCACCGGCTGGACGCGGCCGAGCAGTTGCAGCGTCTGGGCCACATCGCCGCCGGTGGCGATGACCAGCCCCGCCGCGACCAGCGCATTGGCCGCCTGATAGGCGCCGATCAGCGGCAGCCTGACCTCATGGACGCGGCCATCGGCCTCGACCGACAGATCCTGGCCCAGCTGCGTCGGCCGCCGCCCGACAAGGCGCAGCGTTTCGCCCTGCTCGCCGACCGTCAGGCAGGCAAGCCCGCGCGCCCCGACCGCCGCCGCGACCTCGGCCGAGCGCGCATCGTCCGCCCACAGCACCGCCGTGCCATCGGCATCCACCACCTCGGTGAACAGCCGCAGCTTGGCCGCGAAATAGGCGTCCATCGTCTCATGATAGTCGAGATGGTCGCGCGACAGGTTGGTGAAGGCGGCCGCACGGATCGGCAGGCCTTCGATGCGATATTGGGCAAGGCCGTGGCTGGAGGCCTCGAAGGCGACATGGCTGACGCCCTCGCGCCGCAGCCCCGCCATATTGGCGAGGAAGGTCGCGACGTCCGGGGTGGTGAGGCCGGTCGACACCTGCTCGTCCGCCGTGGTGACGCCCAGCGTGCCGATCGACGCCGCGCGCTGCCCCTGCATGCGCCATAATTGCCGCGCCAGCTCCACCGTCGAGGTCTTGCCGTTCGTGCCCGTCACCGCGACGACGGTTTCGGGGAAAGGCGCGAAGAAGCGCGCGGCAAGGCGGGCGAAGGCGCGGCGCGGCTCCGGGTCGGCGACATGCGCGGCGCCCTTCACCCGGGCCGATGGCCGGGCGACGACGGCGACGGCCCCGGCCGCGACGGCGGCGTCGATGAAATCCTCGCCATTGAAGCGCGTGCCGGGGAAGGCGCCGAAGATCGTGCCGGGCGCCACCTTGCGATGGTCGATGGCGAAGCCGGTGACCACGCTGTCGGTCCCCGCGCCTTCGATCAACTCCCTCAACCGCACGGCTTCAGCCTTTCTTGCCCTGCCAGACATATTGCATCAGCGGCTCGACATTGATGTCCCGGCGCTCGTCGGGGACCACGCCCAGCAGCGGCCCGATGCGGCTGACCGTGCGCGAGACGATGGGCGCGGCGGTCCAGCCGGCGGTGGCGAAGCCGTACGTGTCCTTGGTGCCCTTCGGCTCGTCGAGCATGGCGACGATCACATAGCGCGGGTCGTCCATCGGGAAGGCGCCGGCAAAGGTCGACACCAGCGAACGTCGGGCATAGCCGCCGTCGCGCGCCTTTTCGGCGGTGCCGGTCTTGCCGCCCAGACGATAGCCGGGGGCGTCCGCCTTGCGGCCCGTGCCCTTCATCACCACCAGCCGCATCAGCGCGCGTATCTGGGCGCTGGCATGTTCCGTGAAGACGCGCCGGCCGGCGGGCACGTCCGCGCCCTCGCGCTTCAGCAGCGTCGCCGGCCGCCAGATGCCGCCATTGACCAGCGCCGCATAGCCCGACGCGAGGTGCAGCGGCGTCACCGCGATGCCATGGCCATAGCCGACGGTGAGCAGCGCCGAGCGGCCCCATGGCTCCGGCCACAGGGTGCGGCCGCGCTCCTTCAGCTCGCTTTCGACCGGGCTCAGGAAGCCCAGCTTCTGCATATAGTCGCGCTGGCGTTCGATGCCGATCTCGTCCGCCATCCGCGCCGTGCCGATGTTGGAGGAATAGATGAACACCTCGGGCACGCTCAGCATGCGGTTCTGCGGATGGTCGTCGCTGATGCGGAAGCGGCCGATCTGCACGGCATGGATGCCGTCATAGCGCTTGGCCATCGACGGGATCGTCCCGGCGTCGATGCCCATGGCGACGGTGAACGCCTTGAAGGTCGAGCCAAGCTCGTAAACGCCCAGCGTCGTGCGGTTGAACATCTGTTCGGGGCCGGCCTGGCTGACATCGTTGGGATTATAGCTCGGCAGCGAGGACATCGCGATGATCTCGCCAGTATGCGCGTCCATGACGACGCCGGCCGCGCCGATCGCCGAAAACTTGGCCATGCCGGCGGCAAGCTCGCCCTGCAACGCCTGCTGCACGCGCGCGTCGATCGAGAGCACCAGCGGGGCGTCGCGCGTCTTGTCCCCGACCAGCCGCTCGTCGAAAGCGCGCTCGATGCCCGCGCGGCCGTGGCCGTCGATGTCAGTGAAGCCGATGACGTGGCTGGCAAGGTCGACATGCGGATAAAGCCGCTCCGGCTCCCGCTCCAGCGCGATCGCCGGTTCGCCGATGGCGTTGATGCGCTGGGCGGTGGCCGGCAGCACGCGGCGCTGGATGAAGGCGAACTTGCGCCCGCTTTTCAGGGTCGCCAGCAGGTTCGCTTCCGACAGATTGGGGATGATCGCCATCAGCGCGCGCGCGACATCCTCCGGCTTACCGACCAGCTCGGCCGGACGCACGGTGACGGAATAGGCCTCGAAGGTCGTCGCCAGCGTGACGCCGTTGCGGTCGACGATGTCGGCGCGCGGCGGCACCAGCGCGGCGAACGGGTCGCTGGCCTGCCTGTCCGCGCGGTTCTGGAGCACCGACAGGTCGAGCAGGCGCAGCGCCACCACCCCGATCAGCACCGCGAACAGGATCAGGCCGACCATCAGCCGTTGCCGGGCGATGATCAGCGCCGCCTGCCGCTGCCCGGCGATGCGTATCCTTGCTTCGCGGGCGAGCGTTGCGTTCACCGCGCCCCGGCCTTGGCGAAGCTCTTGGCTTCCTGTTGCGCCGCCGCGCGGATTTCGCTGAGGACGGCGCCGCTGAGCAGGCGGCCGGCGCCCTCGGCGGCCCCCTCGGGATCATAGGCGACGGCGTGGATCAGGGCGGGCCGGGCAGGCGCGGCCGGCGCCGGCTCATAGGCGACGGCGACCACTTCGGGCCGGGCCGGCGCCGACGCAAGCGCCACGGTCTGCACGGGCGCCGCCGCAGGCTGCGCGGGCCGCTCGTTCAGGACGGCGTGCTGGACCGGAGCATCCATGCCGGGCCGGGGCGCCATGCCGAAGGTCGCCAGCTCCACCGCGCCGTCGAGATACTGGACGGCGCGCGGCGCCGACAGCGACAGCAAGGCGACATTCCAGCGCTCGAGCTGCGGCATCCGCGCCCGCGTGCCAAGCTCCGCATGCAGCCGCCGGATATCGCCCGCCATGGCGGCATTGGTCCTGCGCAGCCGCTCCACGGCGGAGCGTTCCGTCGAGACGTGCAGCGACACCATGTAGAAGACCAGCGCCGAGGCAATGACCAGCGCGGTAAGCACAATGGCGCGGAAGCGGACGGCGATCGGCACGACTCAATTCTCCCAAATGGGTGCGGAGCTGCGCACGGCGGCGCGCAAGGTTGCGGAACGGGCGCGCGGGTTGCGCGCGATCTCAGCGGCGGACGGACGGACGGGCTTGGCGACGCGCAGGAAAGTCGGGGCGCGGGCCGGTGTGGTTTCGGGCAGATGGCGCGAGCCCGACGGCGCCTGGCCCGAGCGTTCGCGCAGGAAGCGCTTGACCGAGCGATCCTCAAGGCTGTGGAAGCTCACCACCGCCAGGCGGCCGCCCGGCGCCAGCATCCGCTCGGCGGCGCGCAGGCCGGCGTCCAGCTCGTCAAGCTCGCCGTTCAGATGGATGCGGATCGCCTGGAAGGTGCGGGTCGCCGGATCGCTGGCCTTGTCGGGCCGATAGCCGGCGGCGCGGCGAACGACCTCGGCCAGCGCCCGCGTCCGCTCGATCGGGCGCGCGGCGACGATCGCCCGCGCGATGCGGCGGGCGCGCGGCTCGTCGCCATATTGGAAAATCACGTCGGCGATTTCCGATTCGTCGGCGCTGTTCAGGAAATCGGCGGCGCTCTCGCCCTCCTGCGACATCCGCATGTCGGCGGGGCCGTCATTCTGGAAGCTGAAGCCGCGCTCGGCCCGGTCGAACTGCATCGACGAGACACCAAGGTCGAAGGCGATGCCGTCGACCAGCGGCAGGCCGTGCCGGTCGAGGCTGGAGAAACGGTCATGCACCAGCGTCAGCCGGCCGGCCGCGCCGGCGACCAGCGCCGCGCCCTCGGCAATCGCGTCGGGGTCGCGATCGAACGCGACCACCCGCGCCGCGCCGGCGTCAAGCATCGCACGGGTATAGCCGCCCGCGCCGAAGGTCGCGTCGACATGCGTCTCGCCGGGGGCGATGGCGAGCGCGGCGATCACCTCGTCGCGCAGGACGGGGACGTGCGGCGTCATACCGGCTCCCCCTTCTGCTTGAGGCAGAAGCGGACGGTGCGGGCGATATTCGGCTCGTCGGCTTCCTTGGCCTCGATCAGGCGATAGGGGTTCCAGACCTCGAACGTCTCGCCCTTGGCGATGAAGAAGGCGAATCGTTCAAGCTCGAACAATTCCTTCTGCAGGGCGGTGAGCACGATGCGGCCCGGCTCGTCATAGGCGAAGCGCTCCGACAGGCCGAACAGCTTGAGCGCGGCATTGTCCCGCTCGGCGCTGAGCGCATCGCCACGGGCCGCGATAATCTCGTTCAGGCGCGCGGAATAGGCGGTGTCGAAGCCGATCAGGCAGGGCTGGCTGTCGTGGGGGGCAAGCAGGACAGCGCGGGTCTTGGAGCGGGCCTCGATGACGTCGCGATAAGCGGCAGGCACGGAGACGCGGCCTTTGGCATCAATGCCATTCAGCGCATATCCATGGAAGAAATCCTGCATTTCTGCGCCAAGCCCCTTTGCAAAGGCGAAGCTCTCCCGCTTCCGGAATCGGGGTGATTCCGACCGTTATGCGAATGAGGGAGTGCCCGCCCCTGTGGATACTGGCGTACCAGTGGGGGGACGTGGGATCAATAGGGATTTTGTGGGGAGCGCTCCCGCCAGCGCCTGTTTCGCGCGTTTCAGCGGTTTTCGGAGAGGGGGTCGGTGCGCGTCTGCTCCTTCACATTAACCAGCTAAGCTGTGGATAACCCGGTGTGTATTTGGCGTTTTCAACGCGATGCCGCCAATCCCGACGACAAGCAACGGAAAAGCCAGCAGGATCGCCCAAAGCGCCACGGGGCTTGTCCCCGCGCCGATCCACGCAATCCCATCGACGCGCCAGCGCTGCCGCGCGATGGCGTGCCGTCCCAGCAATTCGTCGAGGATTTCCGCGATAAACAGGGGCGTGTCGGCGCTGCGCAGCGCTTTGCCCACGCCATCCCATGCGCCGTTCCGTCCCACGCCAGCCCATGAGCGGGCATGGAGCAGGTCCGCGTCGGCGACCAGAATCGCCCGCCCCGCGCCAACCGCGCATTCGGCGCGGTCGGACGTGTGGATCACGCACCGCGCCCCGTCGGCGCGGAACCGCCCGACTCCGTCCGTTTGATAGCGGCGCGTCCCCGCCCCGGCGGCGTCCTTCTCCAGCACCAGCCCCCAATGGCCGAGCAGTGGCGCCAGGTTGCTGTCGCGCGGCGGACGGCGGGGGTCGCCGCCGGGCAGGTCGCTCGGCCAGCGCAGGTCGGGGTCGACCAGCAGCAGCAGACGCCCGCCGTCCCGCACCCAGGCGTCGAGCGCCGCCAGCAGCGCCGGCGACAGCGGGCGCGGCTGGGCCACCAGCAAGGCGTCGACGGCGGCGGTGCCGGCTTCGTCGATGCTGTCCAGCGGCACCATGTCGAACTGGCTGTCGAGATAGGTGAGAATCGGCGCCGTCCGCGCGCGGCCCGCCAGCACGGCTTCCGGCCCGGCCTCGCCCCACACCAGCGGCAGGCCGGTGACAAGGCCGACGCGCGGCCGGTCCGGCGGGACATAGGCGAAGCCCGGCGGCGTCGCGAAGGCGCGCTCGAACAGCGGCACCGGCGCCCAGCCATGGGACAGGCTGTTGAGCGCCAGCCCGAACAGCAGGATCAGCAGGCGGGTGACGGCCCCGCCGAAGCCCGCCCGGCGGAACAGCAGGGCGACGGCCAGCCAGCCCGCCACCAGCGCCAGCGCCGCGCCGGTCTGGACGAGCGCCCGGCCGCCCTCCCCGCCCAGCCAGACCATGGCGACCGGCGGGCCGGCGGCGGCGAGCGCGACGAGCAGCCACAGCAGCCCCGCTTCCCGAACGCGCGCCGCCCATGCCGTCCCAGCGACGCCACCCGCCCACAACAGCGCGAGCGCCAGCGCCGTCCATGGCCGCCAGACCAGGAACGCATCCAGTTCGGCCCGGCCACGGAACAGGAAATAGCCCGGCCCGAAGCCGGCCAGAATCTCGGCGAGGGCGAACAGGGCGGCGATGCCCGCCAGCAGCGGCAGGCGACGCCGGCCCGGCGACAGCGTCAGAACTGGTTGGCGCCGTCGGCGGGCGGCGGCGGCGGGATGATGATCACCTGCGGCGGGGCGGCCGGCGGCGACAGCATATTCTCCGCCTCCGCCTTGACGGCGGCGCTGCCGCTGCCGGGCGCGACGCCCAGTTCGGCGAGCGGCTCCTCGGCCGGCCGCGTCACCGACTTTTCGGCGGGATGCTCGTCATGATCGCGAAACCCGACCGCGCCGATCAGGGTCAGCAGGAACACCGCTGCAAGACCCGTCAAGCCGATGCGAACCCGGTCCATTGCGTTCTCCCGCGGCGGCGCCTGTTCACCCTGCGCCCTGTCGCCCGCGTCTGTCCGCGATTTAGCAGTCCGGCCTTTCCAAGTCGACAAGCTCACGTCCGCAGCCCTCCGGCCCGTGACCGCCTCATCCAGCCATCCATGGCGGCGGCGGCAGGTCGCGGGCACGGCACCAGTCCGGATCGTAAAGGGTGGACAGGTAGCGCAGGCCGCTGTCGCACAGGATGGTGACGATGGTCTTGCCCGGCCCCATCTCACGGGCAAGCTCGACCGCTCCGGCGACATTGATGCCGGACGACAGGCCGAGGCACAGCCCCTCCTCCAGCAGCAGCCGGTGCACCCATTCCAGCCCCGCCGTGTCGGAAATGCGGAATTGCGTGTCGACCGGCGCGCCGTCGAGATTGCCGGTGATGCGCCCCTGGCCGATGCCTTCGGCGACCGAGCTGCCCTCGGAGCGCAATTCTCCATGGGCATAATAGTCATAGAGCGCCGCGCCATAGGGATCGCTGAGCGCCACCACCACCTCGGCCTTGTGCTCCTTCAGGCCCATGCCGACACCGGCGAGCGTACCGCCGGTGCCGACGGCGCAGGTAAAGCCGTCGATGCGGCCTTCGCTCTGCCGCCAGATTTCCTGAGCGGTCGTCTTGATATGCGCCAGGCGGTTGGCGGTGTTGTCGAACTGGTCGGCCCACAGCGCGCCCGCCGTCTCCTCCGCGATCCGGCGGGAGGTGTGGACGAAGTGATTGGGATTCGAATAGGGCGCGGCCGGCACCAGCACCAGCTCCGCCCCCAGCGCGCGCAGGGTCGCCTTCTTCTCGGCCGACTGCGTCTCGGGCATGACGATGATGGTGCGATAGCCCTTGGCATTGCCGACCAGCGCGAGGCCGATGCCGGTATTGCCGGCCGTGCCCTCGACGATGACGCCGCCGGGCTTCAGCACGCCGCGCGCCTCGGCATCCTCCACGATGAACAGCGCGGCGCGGTCCTTCACCGACTGGCCGGGGTTCATGAATTCGCACTTGCCCCAGATTTCGCAGCCTGTCGCTTCGCTGGGACCGGCAAGCCGGATGAGCGGGGTGTTGCCGATCAGGGAAAGCACATTGCGTGCGGTGCCGGATTGGATGGTCATCCTTCTTCATTGGCGCGAGCGGTGGCGCGGCGCAAGCAAGCGATGCTTGATCGGCCTAAAATAGAGTCTGTTCGCCGGTTGGCTGAAGCGGCACCGGCTCGCTCCCCCACCCGGCCGCCCACAAGCATATTCTGGATGGGTGGCCGGGTGGGGGAGCGGGCCGGTGCCGCCCGAACAGGAACCAGCGCGGCGGCACACCGTTGATCGCGGGCACTGTCCGGCGAACAAGGGATTGTCACCGATGTCCGATAAATATTCGAGCCGCAACAAGCAGGGAAAACACCGCCTTTTGAAGGACGATCCGATCGCGATCCGCCTCCTGAAGGAGGAGCATCACGTCTTTCGCGGCCTGTTCGACCGGGCGGAGTCCGCCGAGGGCCTCGACCTCACCGAAATCGCGGACGAACTCTGCCTGCGGCTCGCCGTCCACATGACCATCGAGGAGGAGATTCTCTATCCCGCCTGCCGTCCCGTGATCGGCGACGACGAGATCAATGAAGGCGTCGTCGAGCATGAATCCGGCAAGCGCCTGATTGCCGAGATCGAGCAGCTCGACGGCGACGAGACGCTGTACAAGGCCAAGATTCACGTCCTCGGCGAGGAAACCGTCCATCATATCGACGAGGAGGACGAGGACCTGTTCGAGGATGCCAAGCAGGCGCACGCCGACGGCAAGCTCGACCTCGACGCCCTCGGCGAGCGGCTGCGCGCCCGCCAGCAGGAACTGTATGACGAGGTCTCGGCAACCGGCGAACTCGGCAGGACCTGCGAGGAGGATGCCAACGAGATTCCCACGGTCGAGACCGCGCGATGACGGCCCGGCGCGCCCTTCGGGTCGTGGCGCGCCGGGGAACGAATGTTTGGCATTTCGCGAGGGCTTGAATGATCCTAATATGCTCGCCTACGGCGTGAGGCCGAAGGGAGCATTTCCGCAAGCATGACCGCAACGCCGAATCCCCGCACCTATGTCGCCGTCATCGACAGCACGCCCGAATCACGCACCGCCCTGCGTTTCGCGGCGCGCCGCGCCGCGCGGACGGGGGGCACGGTGCTGCTGCTGGCCGTCGCGCCCTCCCCCGAATTCTCGCAATGGGGCGGCGTCCAGGCGGCGATGGAACAGGAAGCGGAGGAGCGGGCGCAAGGCCTGCTCGCGCAGGTCGCCGGCGAAATGCTGGAGGAGGCGGGCATCCGCCCCGTCATCATGTCGCGGTCCGGCGATCCGGTGGACGCCGTGAAGGCGCTGCTAGCCGAGGAAACCTGGATCGACGCGCTGGTCCTCGGCGCCGCCGCGCGCGGCGGGCCGGGGCCGCTCGTCTCCCACTTCAGCGGCGAGGCGGCCGGCTCGCTGCGCTGCCCGATCATGATCATCCCCGGCGGCCTCGACGACGAGGCGCTCGACCGCCTGAGCTAGAAGCAGTCGGTCTGGACGCGCCAGCCCACACCGCCACCTCACCTCCCACCGCCGTTCGTCCTGAGCCTGTCGAAGGACGGCTGCACCAACCTGTGGGACCTGTTCCGAAGCTTGTGGGCAGACCTGAACTGTCGTCCTTCGACAGGCTCAGGACGAACGGAGGTGAGGAGGGCAGCGCGGATTCAACCCTTGCGGCCCTAGAAGACCGGCAGCTCGCTCTGGTCGCCATCCGAGCCGTGAATGCCGCACTCGACCTTGTCCCAGCCGCGCCAACGGCCGGCGCGCGGGTCTTCGCCCGCCTGCACGACGCTGGTGCAGGGCGCGCAGCCGATCGAGAGATAGCCTTCCGCTTCGAGCGGATGGCGCGGCAGGTCGCGGGCCGCGAAGCGCGCGTCGATATCCGCCTTTTTCCAGCCGGACAGCGGATTCACCTTGAGCCGGCCCTCGTCGATCTCGAACAGCGGCATGTTGGCGCGGGTCGCGGACTGGAAGCCCTTGCGGCCCGAAATCCACACGTCGAATCCCTCCAGCGCGCGGGCCAGCGGCGCCACCTTGCGGATTTCGCAGCAGCCGTCGGGATCGTAGGACCAGCGCAGCCCCTTGTCGTCCCTCGCCTCCAGCACCGTCGGGTCCGGCTGGAAGGTGCGCAGGTCGCTCAGTCCCAATCGAGCCTTGAGGTCGTCGCGATAGGTCAGCGTCTCGGGAAACATCTTGAGCGTGTCGACGAACAGCACCGGCGTCGCCGGGTCGATCTCCGCGACCAGATCGAGCAGCACCGCCGATTCCGTCCCGAAGGAGGAGACGACGGCGAGCCGCCCGGCATAATCCGCAAGCACCGCGCGCAGCACGTCACTGGCCGAAGCGCCCGCGAAGCGCGCGTTCAACCTGTCCGCATCGGCCTGGGTAAAGGCCGGCCGGACATCAATGACGTCGAGCCTGCGCGCGGCTTCAGCCATGCCGCAATTTCCAGACCGGCACGGCGTCGTCGGCAGCCTTCTGATAGACATAGCGATACCGGCCGAGGGCGCGTTTCAGCACCTCATGATCAATCGCCGCATCGGGGGCGAAGCTGTCGAAGCCGCAGCGGCGCATGAACGGGACGAGGTCGACCAGCACGTCGCCCGCCGCGCGAAGCTCGCCCTTATAGCCCGCCTCGCGCAGGATGCGCGCCGTGGAGAAGCCCCGACCGTCGCGGAACTTCGGGAAATCCACCTCGATCAGCGCAAGCTGCTCCAGCCGGGGCAGCAGGCGGCGGACATCCTCGCCGGCCTCGATCCGCACCGCGGTCGCGTTGCTCTGGTCGAGGAAGGCGTCCAGCGTGACCGCCGGCTCCTCATGGGGTGTGTCGTCGCGGAAGCGCAGGGAGCCGTCCGCGGGAAGCCTGTCATCCATAGATCGCCTCCTTGAACGGTTCGACGCCGATTCTGCGATAGGTATCGAGGAAGCGCTCCCCCGGTTCCCGCACGCTGCGATATTTCTCGACCGCGCGCTCGACGGCATTGACGATGCCTTCCTCGTCGAAGCCGGGGCCGGTGATGCGGCCGAGGCTTGCGTCCTCCGCGCCGGAACCGCCGAGCAGGAGCTGGTAATTCTCCGTGCCCTTCCGGTCGACGCCGAGAATGCCGATGTGGCCGGCATGGTGGTGGCCGCAGGCATTGATGCAGCCCGAAATCTTGAGCTTCAGCTCGCCGAGGTCGCGCTGGCGCTCCGGGCTGGCGAAACGCTCGGCGATCTTCTGCGCGACCGGGATCGAGCGCGCATTGGCGAGGCTGCAATAATCGAGGCCGGGGCAGGCGATGATGTCGCTGATCAGGTCGAGATTGGCGGTTGCCAGCCCGGCCTCGTCCAGCTTGCGCCACAGCGTGTAGAGGTCGCGCTTGCGGACATGCGGCAGCACGATGTTCTGCGCGTGGGTGACGCGCAGATCGTCATAGCCATAGGTTTCCGCCAGATCGGCCATCAGGTCGATCTGCTCGGCGGAGGCATCGCCCGGAATGCCGCCCATCGGCTTCAGGCTGATATTGACGATCGCATGGCCCGGCGCCTTGTGGGCGTGGACATTCTGGTCGACCCACAGCGCGAAGTCGGGATCGGAGCGGTCGATCTCGTCGGGCAGGCCGGTCTCGAAGGGCGGCGGCGTGAAATAGGCGGCGATGCGGTCGAACTCGACCTGCGGCACGTCGCTCTCATTGGGGAGGATCTGCTGCCACTCCTCCTCCACCTGCCGGGTGAACTCCTCCTGCCCCATTTCATGGACCAGGATCTTGATGCGCTGCTTGTGGATATTGTCGCGCCGCGCCCAGCGGTTCCAGACGCGCAGCGCCGCCTCGATATAGCTGAAGATATGCTTCGTCGGCAGGAACGGCCGGATCAGCGGCGCGACGAAGGGCGTGCGCCCCATGCCACCGCCGATATAGACCTCGAAGCCCAACTCGCCGGCCTCGTTGCGGA
>CAZACH010000031.1:0-14442 GCA_964483275.1 uncultured Sphingomonadaceae bacterium
GGCAGGCGATCTGCTTTTAAGTCAGAGCGCGATCCTCAACTACGAATTCGGTTCGCCCGGCGACGCGAACAGTCCCGCCATGGGCGTCAGCGATCGCATCGACGTGAGGGACGATCTGCAACTCAACGGCACCATCAATTTCTTTCAAAGCGCCGATTCGTCGGATGGCCAGGCGGGGATCGGCTATTACCGGCTGATGACCTATGGCGGGGCTCTCAGCGGTGATGGCCTCGTCATCGGCGACCGTTCGGCATTTGGTGCGGACGACCTGAGCATTTTGACCGGGAACGGTGTGGTTGATCTGCTGGTCTCCGCGGTGGGTGACGACGCGCTGCAACACTGGCAGGGCGGCGACGGGGTGTGGAATGCGACCAACCCGCAGTGGATCAATCAGGGCGGTGCGGTCCTGAAAACATGGGCCGGCAATCATGCTGCCTTCGTGAACAATCCAGGCGGCTTCAGTGGCGGCACGGTCACTGTCGAGGGCACGCAAAGCTTCAAGGGGCTGCAATTCCGGGACAGTGGCTATGTGCTGGCTGGAACCGGCACATTACAGACCGATGGTTCGGAACGCGCTGACGGTAATGCAGAGATTCGCGTTCTGACCAATGCGTCGGCAGAGGTCGCAACACATATTTCAGGCACGAATGGCCTGAGCATCACGGGTGGGGGAACGCTCGCGCTTACTGGAGCCAACGACTATCGGGGTGGAACGCGCATCCTCGACCACAGCCGACTGGAGATTGCGGATGATGCCGCGCTCGGCGCTGCCAGCGGCGGCGACATCGAGCTTTCCAACGGCACGCTGGCGATGACGGCTGATGTCGTGAGCGGGCGGACTGTCACCGTCACCGGCGCCGCCACCAACATGATCGAGGTGGCAGATGGAAGGCGCTTCGCGCTTGCCGGCGGCATTGACGGCAGCGGCGACCTTTTCGTCACCGGCGGCGGCACGCTGGACCTTGGGTCGGACAGTTCGGGCTATTCCGGAACCATGCACGTCACCGATGCGATCCTTGTCGTCAACGATCGGCTTGGCGGCTCGGCGATCATCGGGGATGGCAGTGTTCTTGCCGGAACCGGCACGATCGGCTCTGGTGGCGGTTCGTCATTCACATTCGGCGCAGGGTCAAGAATCGCCCCTGGTCATTCGATCGGGACGCTCGATATTGCTGGCGACATAAGCTTCGCCACCGGATCAATCTATGATGTGGAGATTGCCGCCAATGGCGATGCCGACCGGATCGCGGCGAGCGGCGGCGCGGTTTTGCAAGGCGGCACGGTGCAGGTAACGGCGCTCGATCCGCACACCAGCTATATGAGCGGTCAGCATTATACCATCATCAGCGCCGATGGCGGTGTGAGCGGTGCGTTCGACGGTGTCACCATGCTCAACCAGTCTGCGTTTATCACGCCGACGCTTGAATATGGAGGCGATACAGTGGCGCTTTCGATCGCGGTTGTGCGGGAATTCGAGACGGCGGCGCAGACCCCGAACCAGCGTGCCGCGGCACAGGGCTTGTCGAGCTTCGAGCAGACGGCGGGATCGGACGCGCTTGCCGTGTTCAACACGGTCGCGGGGCTGAGCGCCGGGGACGCGCGCGCCGCCTTCGACCTCTCGTCAGGGGAAATCCACGCCTCTACACAATATGCGATCGCCGACGCGGCAGACCTGTTCACCCGCACGGTGCAGCGCCGCGCGGGTGCGATGCCGGCGTCGCCGGGGCGGCCGATGCCATGGCTTGCCATGCTCGGGCAAAACGGGCGCCATGACGCGGATGGCAATGCGGCGCGCCTGTCCTCGCGGGCCTATGGACTTGCGGGCGGTATCGACCTTGTGAACGATGATCTGGGCGGCAGCGGTGCTGTTCGTCTTGGACTTGCCGTCGGCTATCTCGACGGTCGGGCGACGGTGGACCGGCGCCGGTCCGAAGCCGATTACGACAGCACGCTCGTGGGCGCCTATCTGTCGCTCGCGCAGGGGCGGTTCCAGCTGTCGGGTGCGTTCAGCTATGGCTGGCACGATCTCGATACCGAACGGCGGATGGCGTGGGGCACGCTCGATCGTACGGCGCTTGCCTCGCGCGATGCCCGGACGGTCGGCTACTCGGCCGCGCTGCGCTATGACCTTCCGGTTGGCGCGCTGCGTCTTTCGCCGCTGGCAACGCTCGACATCGCCGATGTGCGGCTGAAGGCGGCGCGGGAGACAGGCGCGGGGGCGCTGGGTCTCGATCTTGCGAAGGAAAGCTTCACCGCGGCGGCGGTCGGCGCGGGCGCTGAGGTCGGGTTCGGGACGCAGGCGTTCAGCGGCAGTGTGCGGGTGTTGTACGATCACCAGATCGGCGACGCCCGGCCGGGGCAGCGCACGGCGTTTGCGGGCGGCAACCGCGCGTACAGCGTGCTTGGGCCGAAGATGCGCGATGGCGGTGTCTCCGCCGGAGCGGCCCTGGCGTTCCGGCTCTCGGAACGCATGGCGATCACCGCGTCCTATGACGGCACGTTCAACAGCGATGCCAGAAACCATAAAGGCGGCGTCGCGCTCAGCATCGGGTTCTGATCCTTTGGCGGACGTCGCGCCTTCTATGGGGTGACGATCCGGGCGGCGCGCGCTATCGCCGGGGGACAAGGCGGCGCGGAGGCCGCCGGTTGGGGAGAGCCATGTGGTAAAGCTTCTGGGGCGCGCACCTCTCCATACCCAGATGCTGATCGGTTTCCTCATCGGCCTGGTCGGCGGCCTGTTCGTCAATCTTTCGGCGGGCGTGGACGCGGGCTGGGTGTTGTGGCTGACCGGCAATGTCACCGGGCCGGTCGGGCAGATTTTCCTGCGCCTGCTGTTCATGCTCGTCCTGCCGCTGCTGTTCTCGGCACTGGTCGTGGGCGTGGCGGAGATGGGGGATTTGCGGCTGCTCGGCCGCGCCGGCGGGCGCACCATCCTGCTGACCCTCGTGATCTCCAGCATCGCCGTGCTGATCGGCCTCGGCATGGTTAATTTCTTCCGGCCGGGCGACGGGGTCGACCCGGTGCTGGCCGCGCAGCTGCTGGCGCAGGGCGCCGACGGGGCTGCGGCGATCCTTGGCAGCGCGCCGAAGGAAATCGCGGGTGGCGGCGCCTTCCTGCTCGGCCTCATCCCTTCCAACATATTCGCGGCGGCGGCGGCCAACGAGATTCTCTCGGTCATGGTCTTCGCGCTGTTCTTCGGTATCGGCCTGCTCATGGTCCCGCGCAGCCCGGCGACGGAGCAGTTGCAGTCGATGGTGCAGGGGCTGTTCGAGGTGATGATGACGTTGATCAACTTCGTCATCCGCCTGGCGCCGGTGGCGGTCGCCTGCCTGATGTTCAACCTCGCGGCCCTGTTCGGCTGGGACCTGCTGCTGCGGCTGGGCGCGTTCGCCGCGGTCTCGCTCGCGGCGATGGCGATCCACATGTTCGTCGTCTACCCGCTGGTCGTGCGGCTGCTGGGCAAGATGTCGCCGATCGCCTTCTTCAAGGGCGTGCGCGAGCCGATGGTGGTCGCTTTCGCCTCCTCGTCGAGCAACGCCACCCTGCCGATCGCGCTCAAGGCGGCGGAGGAGCAGCTCGTGCTGCCGCGCCGGATCGCGCGCTTCGTGCTGACGGTAGGCGCCACCGCCAACCAGAACGGCACGGCGCTGTTCGAGGGCGTCACCGTCCTGTTCCTCGCGCAGTTCTTCGGCGTCGACCTGACATTGGGCCAGCAGGCGCTGGTGATGATGATCTGCATTCTGGGCGGCATCGGCACGGCGGGCGTGCCCTCGGGATCGCTGCCGGTGATCGCGATGATCCTCGCCATGGTCGGCGTGCCGCCGGAAGGCATCGGCCTGGTGCTGGGCGTCGATCGCTTCCTCGACATGTGCCGCACGGTGCTGAACGTCACCGGCGACCTGGTGATCGCGACGGTGGTGTCGCGCACCACGCCGTCCGACGACGTGCCGGCGCCGCTTCCGCTCGAAACGGAAAGCCTTTAGGACGGAGAGGCATTTAGCTCGGATGAGCCGAAAGGCGGGTTGATGGCGGATCCATCAGGACTGGATCTCGGCCAGGCGGTGGTGCTGCTTGGCGCCGGTGTCATGGCGGTGCCGCTGTTCCGGCGCATCGGCCTTGGATCGGTGCTGGGCTATCTTGCCGCCGGCCTGCTGATCGGCCCGTCGGGCCTGCGCCTGATCTCCGACCCGCAGACATTGCTCCACGTCGCCGAGCTGGGCGTCGTGCTGCTGCTGTTCATCATCGGCCTCGAAATGCGCCCGACCAAGCTGTGGAGCCTGCGCCGCGAGATTTTCGGCCTTGGCGCGGCGCAGGTGTTGACCTGCGGCGTGGCGCTGACCGCGGTGGGGGTCGCCGCGGGCTTCGATCCGGCGGTGGCGGCGGTGGGCGCGATGGGGTTCGTCCTCTCCTCGACAGCGGTGATCATGCAGATGCTGCATGAGGCCGGCGAGGTCGGCACGGCGCGCGGGCAGCAGGCGGTGTCGATCCTGCTGCTGGAGGATCTGGCGATCGTGCCGCTGCTGGCGCTGGTCGCGCTGTGGGCGACCCTGCACGGCGTCGGCGGGGCGGACGACAGGCCGGCGTGGGAAGGCATATTGATCGGCCTTGGCACCATCGCGGCGGTGATCGCGGTGGGGCGCTGGCTGCTCGATCCGATGTTCGCCGTCCTTGCCCGGTCCGGCGCGCGGGAGGTGATGACGGCCGCCGCCCTGCTGGTCGTGCTGGGCGCCGCCTTCGTGATGCAGGCCGGCGGCCTGTCGATGGCGATGGGCGCTTTCCTGGCCGGGGTGATGCTCTCCAACTCCTCCTTCCGGCATGAGCTGGAGGCGGATATCGAGCCGTTTCGCGGCATCCTGCTCGGGCTGTTCTTCCTCAGCGTCGGCATGTCGCTCGACCTTGCCATCGTTGCGGCGGAATGGCGGCTCGTCGCGGCCGGAGTCGTCGCCTTCATGGCGGTGAAGGCGGGCGGCATCTATGCGGTTGCCCGGCTGTTCAAGGCCACCCACCGGGAGGCGGTGCAGCGCGCGGTGCTGTTCGCGCAGGGCGGCGAGTTCGCGTTCGTGCTCTATGCGGCGGCGCTTGGCGTCGGCCTGCTCGACCAGCGGCTCAGCGCCATGCTGACGGCGATCGTCATCCTTTCGATGGCGCTGACGCCGCTGATGCTGGCGGCGCGGCGCCGGTTCGAGCGTGCGCCGCCGCTCGTCCTCGACGGGATCGAGCGGCCGGAGGGGCTTCGGGGCCGGGTGCTGTTCATCGGCTTCGGCCGTTTCGCACAGGTCGCCAGCCAGTCGCTGCTGTCCCAGAACGTCCATCTCTCGCTGATCGAGAATGACGTCGACATGATCCGCGCCGCCGGCACGTTCGGCTTCAAGGTCTATTATGGCGACGGCACCCGGCTCGACGTGCTCCGCGCCTCGGGCGCGGAGGAGGCCGAAGCCATATTGGTGTGCGTGGACAAGCCCGACGTCGCCGACCGGATCGTGGCGCTGTGCCAGGCGGAGTTCCCGCTCGCGAAGCTCTATGTGCGGGCCTATGATCGCGGCCACGTCCTGCGGCTGGTCAAGGCCGGCGTCGACTTCCAGATCCGCGAGCTGTTCGAATCCGCCCTGGCCTTCAGCCATGCCGTGCTCACCGGCCTCGGCTTCGACAGGGCGGTGGCCGACGACGCGATCGCCGATGTCCGCCGGCGGGACGAGGAGCGTCGCGAGCTGGAACTGGTCAGCGGCATCAGGGCGGGCCGCGCCCTGATGCGCGGCAATGCCCTGACGCCCCAGCCGGAACCGTTCGTGCCGCCCCGGCGCGCCGGCGAGGTGATCGGCGCGCCGGTCGAGGGCGAGCAGGGCGGGGCGGCCCGCGACGATTGATCAGGTGATTATTCCTCTGCCGGACGGATGGAATAAACGCCGCGCCGCAAACGTATAGAGTGTATGAGTACCCCCCCTTTTTGCGCCAGCGTCACGGCAGCCGCCGGTTGTTCAATGCCTTCGGGCCTGGGTTCCGGGCGGCGCTGAACCGTGCATTTCGATCTTGAACAAGGTGGCCCCCAGCGGCTTTTCGCGGACGTCGCGATCATCGGCGGCGGCGTCGCCGGCATCACCGTGGCGCGCCGCCTTCTTGCCGGGGGGCTGTCGGTCGTGCTGCTGGAAAGCGGCGGACTGGATTTCGAACAGCCGAGCGCGGACCTGAACAAGGGTGACCTCACCGGGCTGGACTATTACGAACTCGACGATTGCCGCCTGCGCATGTTCGGCGGCACTTCGGCGATCTGGGGTGGCCGCTGCGCCGTGATGGACGAGATCGACCTGGAGCGGCGCGACTGGGTGCCGCATTCGGGATGGCCGGTCTCCCACGCCGAATTGCGGCGCTATACGGCGGAGGCGATGGCCGATTTCGGCCTGCCGGCGACGTGGCCGGGCGCGGCGGATGCGCGCGCGGCCGGCGTGCCGCTGCCCGACTTCGATGCGAACGAGCTGGATATGCCGCTGTGGCTGTTCGACGAGCAGTTCGACCGCTTCTCCTTCGCGCGCTGCGCCGATCTCGTCGATCATCCCGGCTGCACGGTCGTCAGCCATGCGACGGTGCATGAAATCGTTTCGCACGGCAACGGCGCGGAAATCCGCCGCCTCGACGTGCGGACGCTCAACGGACGCCAGATGGACGTGGTCGCGAACGATTATGTGCTGGCGGCGGGCGGCATCGAGAATCCGCGCCTGCTGCTCGCGTCCAACTCGGTTTGCCCGGCCGGCCTCGGCAATCGCCACGATCAGGTCGGCCGCTATTTCATGGAGCATCCCCACGCGCGCGGCGGCCGGATCGTCGGCGATGCGGCATGGACGTTGTTCGAGGCTTTCGCCAAGCGGCGGCTGGGCGCGCTGACCGTGGCGCCGCTCATCCGCCCGGCGCCCGCGTTGCAGCGCCGCGAAGGGCTGCTCAACACGTCGCTGACCATCGCGCCGCGGCGTCCGGCGTCGGCGAAGGAAGCCTGGGCGATGCGGGCCTATCTGGCCGCGAAGCACAAGACCTCGCCCAACCGGCTTGGCCGCTCCTTGTGGAAGATGACCAAGAAGGGCGTCGGCTGGCTGCAATATCGCACGGACCCGTGGCGGCCGTGGCTGCTCAACCGCATGGGCCGGCTCGATGTGGCGCTGGTCGTGCGGGCCGAGCAGGCGCCGAACCCCGACAGCCGTGTCGTCCTGACCGGCGAACGTGACGCGCTCGGCATGCCGCGCGCCGCGCTCGACTGGCGGACCTCGGCGCTGGATGTCGACAGTGTCGCCGGCACGGTCGCGGCGCTGGGGCGGGAAATGACCCGCCTTGGGCTGGGCACCGTCGAGCAGGCGGCGTGGCTCACCGATGCCTCGCGCGAATGGGTGACGGACGCGCTGATCAGCGCCCACCCCATCGGTGGCTATCATCATATCGGCACGACCCGCATGGCCGACGACCCCCGCCACGGCGTCACCGACGGCCATGGCCGCGTGCATGGCATCGACAATCTGCACATCGCGGGCAGTTCGCTGTTCCCGACCTCCGGCTGGGCGAACCCGACGCTGACCATCGCCGCCCTGTCGATCCGCCTGTCCGAACGGCTCGCCGATCGCGCCGCCCGGCGCGCGCCGACGCCCGTCACCTCGCTTGCCGATCGCCGTCAGGATGCGCCGGTCGCGCAGGAGCCGGTTCCCGCAAGGGCGGGGTCCGGGCGCCGCTGAACCGGGCGGCGCGCCTCCGCTCCAACCGCCCAACCTCCGTTCGTCCTGAGCCTGTCGAAGGAAGGCCGCGCGAACCGTCGCGTCGTCATCGGCCCGTGCGGCCGTGAACGCCGGCGCTGTCGTCCTTCGACAGGCTCAGGACGAACGGGGAGAATGGCTATGAGCGGGGGAATTACCCCATAACCATCGCGGGGCGGGGTCCCCGAGATGGTTTGACGGCGGCGATCAGACGAACAGATTGTCGGCGAGATCGTCCGCCAGCATGTCGATGGCTTCCGGCGAAGCGCTGCCCGTCAGCGCATAGCTGGTGCCGTCGCGATCCCAATAGGCGACCGAGTTTTCGCCGCGCCGGACCGCGACCGGGTTGACCTTGGTCCGTGCCGCTTGCCGTGCCGTCGAGCGGACCGCGAACAGCGAGAGATGCTCGCCGGTCGGCATGTGCACCAGCATCAGCACGGCCGGCCCGTCGTCGGACGGGAAAAGCTGCACGTCCGAAATCGTCCAGTCCTTCGGCAGTTCGGGAATGCGGATGCTGGTGGAACGCTGGATTTCACTGGCGTCGAAGGCGGGGCTTTCGATCTGGGAGGCCATGCGCGCCCGCATCATCGCGGTCTGGTGGGCCATCAGCGCCTCGCGGACATAGATCGGCGCGCCGTCGCTGGGCGCGGGCATCATCACGACAGCGGCCACCGTCGCGGCCGCCGCCATGCCGCCGAAGGTCGGGAAGCGCCAGCGGCGCCGGCGCAGGCGGGTCTGGAGGTTCGCGGCGGCGTCGAGCAGGCGCTGCGGCGTCGGCTGGTCGGGTTGGGCGAGCAGGCGCAACGCGCTCATGGCGCGCAGGTCCGCCATCACGCGCGCGGCGATCTGCGCATTGGCGGCGAGGTAATTCTCCACGGCCATCTTGCGTTCGTCGTCAAGCTGGCCGTCGACATAGGCTTCGATCTCGAATGCGCTCACCGGCTCAATGTCCATCGGTGCCTCCGACGACCTTCAGCGACCGTACCGCCTGATGTTCGGCCTGTTCCTCCATCGAGCGCAGCGCGGCGCGCGCGCGGCTGAGGCGCGACATGACGGTGCCGATGGGAACGCCCAGGACGGCGGCTGCCTCCTGATAGTTCAGCCCCTCCACCGAGATCAGGTGCAGCACGGTGCGCTGCTGTTCCGGCAATGCGTCGAAGCGCCGGGCGATCTGCGCCAGATAGGCGGCCTGCTCCTGCCCGCCATCGGCGCGATCCTGGGCGATCTCGGAATAGCTGGCGTCGCGCGAGGCTTCGGATCGCGCCCGCCGGATGCTGCTGACGAAGCTGTTGCGCACGATCGCCAGCAGCCAGCCGCGCAGGGCATGGTCGGCGCGGAAAGTGGCGGCGCCGTCATAGGCGCGGACCAGCGCGTCATGGACCAGATCGTCCGCCATATCGTCGCTGCGCGTCAGCGCGCGGGCATAGCGCCGCATTGCCGGAAGATGGTTTACGACCTCGTCGCGCTTCAATGCCATGATCTGCATACGCCTGACGCGGCGGGATTATTCCATCCGCCCCCGCCGCCCGTCGGGCGGCGGCTATTCGGACGGGCAGCCGGCATCGCGCTTTTCCGGTTCGGCGCCGGGGCGATACCAGCGCGCGCCTTCGCCGGTCAGCTCCGCATTATGGTAGCAGACCTCCGTCGCCGCGCCGGCGGGGTCGATCAGGATCGTCCAATTATGGTCGCCGCAATTATGCTGCTGGCACCGCCAGGAGTGCAGGCGGCCGTCCTTGAGCACGATCGGAGTGCTCGGACCGGCATCGTCCTTCAGCACCCAGCGCCTGACCTCCGCATCGCCGACCGCCTTCTCGACGCCGGCGACGACCAGCGGGTGGGCCATGAAGGCGACGCCGTCCAGCTTTTCAAACGGGTATTTGCCGGCATAGGCCGCGAGCGTCGTGGCGGCGGCGGCTGTCGTCATCTTGTCCGGCACGACGCCATTTTCGATGATCGCCCCATCCGCCCGCAGCGCCGGCGGCACGGCATCCGGCGCGGCGGCGTTTTCGGCAGGGGGCGGCGTGGTGTTCTCGCTGTCGCCGCACGCGGCGCAACCCAGCGCGATCAGCAGCAGGAGTGTCCTTTTCGACATGGCATGGCCCTCCACCCCGAACGGATATGCGCGGAACAGACGCCAAGGATGCGGCGCGGGGCATGCCGCTCCGCGAGATTACCGGACTTGGCTTCGGTTTCCAAACCTAGTTTCGCCATTCCGACAGGGTCGCGCCATCGCGCGGGTCCTCGAAGGCGACGCGCCCGAACTCGACGGCGATCAGGCACCGCGGCGGCAGCAGCGGGTCGTCGCCGGTGCAGTTGATCGGCCGCCCGTCCGCGAAGCGCGCGATGCGGCCTGACAGCGACAGCAGATAGTCGTGCCCCTCCTCCTGGGTGTCGTCCCGCCGCCGCACCGTGTAATTATAAGGCCGGTCCCCCCGCCGCAGGGTGCGGGGCGTTCCTGCGCTGAAGAATTGGGCGAGGCCGAGCGTCTGGGCTGCTTCGGCGTTCGCGTCCGCCGGGGTTTCCACGGCCTCGCCGGTCGGCGTGTCCGCGTCGGGGGTGGCGTCCGGGCGCGCCGGGCAGGTTTCGGCGCTGGTCCATGGCCGCCGCATCCAGAAGCCTTCGACGCTTTCGAACGGGCGGCCGTCGGCGATCGCGGCGATCCAGGGTTCGTCGCTCCAGTTCTCGGGGTGCGCCCACAGTTTGAGGACGCGGGTTTTCGGGTTGAAGTGCCAGCCCGCCCAGCCGCTGTCGTCCTTGCTGCTCGGCCCCTCGCAGCCGAACGGCAGGCGGACCGTGAACGAGCGCCCGATCATCGCGCTGTTCGGCGGCACCGGGCCTCCGCCGGCGACCGCGTCCCGGACCTCGGCGACCGCGGCGATCAGTTCGGCGCGGTTCAACGGGGGAAGGGGGGCGGGCAGAATCGGCAGCACGGGCCTGGCGACAGGCGCCGGCGCGGCGACGGGAGGCGCCTCAGGCGGCGGCGGGCGCAGGATGGACGGCGCATCCAGATAGATCCCCACCGCCACCGCACCCAGCGCCGCGCCCGCCACAAAACCCCAGATCGTCCGTTTCCAGACCGTCCGCCTTGCTTCGTCCTCGTTCATGGCGCCAGCCTAACAGACAGGATGCGGAGACGAAAACGCCTCTTTCACGCCGCCGGCATTTGCGATGGAGCGCGAGGCATAATAGAGCGCTTCAGGAACCCATGACCCTTGAACAAATCATAACATTGCTTGTGCTGGCGGGTGTCGTCGCCGCCCTGATCGTCGATCGGGTGCGCGCGGACGTCGTCGCGCTCGCCGGGGCGGCCATCCTCCTGCTGACCGGCGCGGTGCGCCCCAGCGAGGTGCAAAGCGCGTTCGGCAGCCCCGCCATCATCACGCTGGCGTCGCTGTTCGTCATCGCCCATTCGATGCACCTCGCCGGACTGCTGGACTTCGCGATCCAGCGCGGCGTCGCGCTGTGCCGGCGCGTCGGTTCGTGGGGGCTGTGGATATTGCTGGGGCTGTGCGGCCTCATCGCGCCCTTCCTCAACAACACGCCGATCGTCGTCCTGGCCGCGCCGGTCATCCGCGACGTGTCGACCTCGATGCGGATGGACCCGCGCCGCTTCCTGATGCCGCTCTCCTATATCGTGGTGCTCGGCGGCTGCTGCACCCTGATCGGCACGTCGACGAACCTGCTGGTCGACGACATGGCGCGAAGCTCCGGCCAGCCGCCCTTCTCGATCTTCGAGATCACGCCGGTCGGCCTCGCCGTGGCGCTCTCGGGCGCGCTTTATCTGCTGCTGTTCTCCAACCTGCTGCTCGGACGTCTGCCGGAGCGGAAGTCGGGGCAGGGGCGGGAGTTCGATCCCGAACATCAGCTCATCAGCCATGTCGACGTCGCCGGCGACGTGGTGGGCAATGTGCGCGATTTTTCCGAGGAGCGTCCCCTCCAGCCGGCGCGGGCGATGATTTCGCTGGCGGTCTTCATCGGCGCGATCGCGATCGCCTCGATCGGCCTGGCGCCCATCGCCGCCTCGGCCTTTTCGGGCGCGGTCCTGCTCATCATCCTGCGCGTGATCCGCCCGGAGGAGGCCTATGGCGGCCTGCGTCCCGAAATCCTGCTGCTGATCGCCGGCATGGTGGTCATCGGCATCGCGCTCGAACAGACCGGGCTGGCGGCGATCGTCAGCGACGCGCTGATCGGGTCGGTGGGGTCCTTCACGCCGCTGATCGCGCTGATCCTGCTCTATGGCGCGACGCAGGTGCTCACCGAGCTGCTGTCCAACGCCACGGTGGCGGTGCTGGTGACACCGCTGGCGGTGGCGCTGGCGGAATCGCTGGGCGTCAGCCCGCGCCCCTTCCTGGTCGCGATCATGATGGCGGCGAGTGCCGCCTTCGCCACGCCGTTCGGCTATCAGACCAACGTGCTCGTCTATCAGATGGGCGGCTATCGCTATATGGACTTCGTCCGCGTCGGCCTGCCGCTCAACCTCCTGACATGGGCGGTGGCGATCGTCGCCATCTACTGGTTCTTCCCGTTTTAAGCGGGAAGCGAATCCTCAGGGCCTGAGTCAGCATAGCTGAAACAGTTGGCGGCGCCGGCCCGCTCCCCCACCCGGCCACCCAACGGTAGTATTCTATGGGTGGCCGGGTGGGGGGGGGCGGGCCGGCGCCGATTCAGCATCACTGAAAACGACTCTATCGCGGCGGGGTCCAGCGGCTGATCACCGTGGCGGGATCGGGCCGGGGCCGTTCCTCCAGCGCGCGCGATGCCGTGCCGATGAAGATGAAGCCGGCGATGCGCTCCCGCTCGCTGCCGAAGGCGTTCCGCACCGCCGGCGAATAAGCCGGCCAGCCGGTCAGCCATCCGCCGACGAAGCCATGGGCGTGGACGGCGGTGAGCAGGTTCATGCAGGCCGCCCCGGCCGACAATTCCTGTTCCCACAGGGGGATGGCGCTGGCGGATGCCGGCGCGGACAGGACGACGACCAGCGTCGGCGCCTGGCGCGCGAACTGCTCCATGGCGTCAAGCTCCAGCCTGCCCGCCTCCGGCTTTTCGTCGCGATAGGCGTCGACCAGCAGGCGCGCCAGGGCATCGCGCTGGTCCGCGCCAACGACGACGAAGCGCCACGGCGCGAGCTTGCCATGGTCGGGCACGCGGATCGCCGCCCGCAGGATCGCGTCCAGCACCGCCTCGTCCGGGCCGGGCGCCACCATGTCGCGCGGCTTGCCCGAGCGGCGGGTGGCCAGAAGCCGGGTGGTGGTGGAGAGGTCGTTGAACATGAATATCATCCGCAAGCCGCAACCGGCCATGGCTTTCGCCCGAAAGCGCCGCGGGCGCAAGCCCGTGGCGCCGCGCGAAGATGATGGCTTCACAGGGACGAAAGCCGCGCTAATCTCCGCCGCTCTCAAGGGGCGCGGTCGCACGCCCCGTCAATAAGGTCCGGGGGGTCTGTCCATGGCGACGCATTCAGTCGGGTCCGACGAAGGAAAGACCCTCCTCGGTCATCCGCGCGGGCTGTTCGTCCTGTTCTTCGCCGAAATGTGGGAGCGCTTCTCCTATTACGGCATGCGGGCGCTGCTGATCCTCTACCTCACCAAGCATTTCCTGTTCAGCGACGAAAAGGCCTATGTGATTTATGGCGCCTACACGGCGCTGGTCTATATCACGCCGGTCATCGGCGGCTATCTCGCCGACCGCTATCTCGGCCAGCGCAAGGCGGTGCTGTTCGGCGCGGTCCTGCTGACCTTCGGCCATTTCCTGATGGGCGTCGAAGGCGATGGCGGGCAGGACGCGACCTTCCTCGCCTTCTTCTATCTGGCGCTCAGCTTCATCATCGTCGGGTCGGGTTTCCTCAAGGCCAATATCTCGGCGATCGTCGGCGCCCTCTATCCGCGCGACGACAAGCGCCGCGATCCGGCCTTCACGATCTTCTACATGGGCATCAATCTCGGCGCGGCGCTCGGCGCCTTCTGCTGCGGAATGGTGGGGGAGACCTATGGCTGGTCCTATGGCTTCGGCCTCGCCGGCATCGGCATGGTCGCCGGCCTCATCGTCTTCGTCTGGGGCAAGCCGCTGCTGATGGGGCGCGGCGAGCCGGCCGACCCGGCCTTGTTGCGCCAACGGATGCTGGGCGTGCCGCTGGAGTGGCTGATCTATGCGGGCAGCGTGCTGATGGTGGTGGTGGTCTGGCAGCTCATCCAGCATCAGGAGGTGGTCGGCACGCTGCTCGGCATCGCCGGCGCACTGCTCGTCGCCTATATCGTCTACACCTCCGTCCGGTATCTGGCGCCGGTGGATCGCGACCGGATCATCGCGGCGATGTTCCTGATGCTTTTCTCGATCCTGTTCTGGGCCTTGTTCGAGCAGGCGGGATCGTCGCTCAGCATCTATACCGATCGCCGGGTCGACCGGAACATATTGGGCTGGGATGTGCCGGCCTCGACCTTCCAGTCGCTGAACGCCATCTACATCGTGCTGCTGGCGCCGCTGTTCGCCGTGACGTGGACATGGCTCGGCAAGCGCGGGATGGAGCCGTCGACGCCGGCCAAGTTCGGGCTGGCGCTGATCCAGCTCGGCGCCGGCTTCCTGGTGCTGGTCGCGGGCGCGCTGGCGGCGGGGCCGGCGGCGACGCCGGTGATCTTCATCTTCCTCATCTATCTGCTCCACACCATGGGCGAGCTGTGCCTGTCGCCGGTCGGGCTGTCGGCGATGACCAAAATGGCCC
>CAZACH010000032.1:0-14114 GCA_964483275.1 uncultured Sphingomonadaceae bacterium
AAATCCCCTGCGCGGCCAGGCCGATGGCGATGCCGCCAATGCCGAGGCCGGCGACCAGCGCCGTCACATTGACCCCGACATTGTCGAGCAGGATGACGGCGGCCAGCAGCCAGACGACGATGTTGATCAGCACCGTCAGCACGCCGACCGCCGAGGAGATGCCGCTGTCGCCGCCGCCGCGACCGGCCCGGCGCTCGACAAGGGCGATCAGGAATTCGCGCGCCCAGAAGGCGCCCTGCACCGCCGAGGCGAAGGTGAACAACAGCCCCAGCAGCCATTGCCATGCCGCCGGCGAATCGAACAGGGCGACGCAGACCCTGGCGGACAGCATGGCGAGAAAGAACGCCGTCGTCTTCGACAGCACCCGCAGCAGCACCCAGCGCCAGGTGCCGAACACCGTCGTCCGCAGGAAACTCCGCCGCACCCTGCTCCGCGCCAGCAGCAGCAGCGCATAGAGGAACAGGCAGAGGGCGATGCCGCCAATCAGCACCAGGCTGTTGGTCTGCAATTCGTGCAGAAATTCCCCCACCAGCACCCGCGACTGCTGCACCAGCGCCTGTTCGTCGCCAGGCGGCGCTACTGACAGCGGCGCCACCGACAGCGGCGCCGCCGAATCCGCGGCCGCCAGCAGCGAGGCGAGAAAGGCGTGCATCCAGTCGATTCTAGGCGAGCGGGAAACGGCCGGCAATGGCCTTCCCATCCGGCCCTGGTTTCTGGCCGCCCGCGCCCGGCCGCCGTAATCCGGCGCAGTTCAAGGCCACCGCACTAGGCGGGCGCCCTTGTCTTCCCTATCAGGGTCGCATGCCTTTGCCAGATGAATTCCGCCCCGCCGACAGCGCCTCCGGCGCGCCGCTCGCCCTCGTCACCGGCGCGGCGCGGCGGATTGGCGCCGGCTTCGCCCGCGCGCTGGCGGCGGACGGCTTCCGCGTCGCCATCCACTGCAACCGCTCGCGCCGCGAGGCCGAGGCGCTGGCGGCGGAATTGCGGGCAGCCGGCCATCCGCCGCCGCTGGTGATCGCCGCCGACCTGGCCGACGCCGACGCCGGCCGCACCATCTTCGCCCAGCTGCCCGAAGCGCCGCGCCTTCTGGTCAACAGCGCCTCCCTGTTCGAGGAGGACTGGATTGACTGCATCGACCCGGCGCTGTTCGAACGGCTGATGGCGATCAATCTCCGCGCGCCGATGCTGCTGACGGAGGCGCTGGCAAAGGCCCACCCCGAAGGCGCAAACGCCCTCGTCGTCAACATCCTCGACGCCAAGCTCGACGCCCCCAACCCGGATCATTTCAGCTACACGCTGTCGAAATACGGCCTTTCCGGCGCCACCGAACTGGCGGCGCGGGCTTTGGCGGCGCGCCGAATCCGCGTGAACGCCATTGCCCCCGCCGTCACCCTGGTGTCCGGCCGGCAGACTAAGGCCGAATTTGAAGCGGCCCATGTGATGAACCCGCTGCACCGGGGCGTCGAAGTCGAGGATCTGGTGCGGGCGCTGCGCTTTCTGGCAGAGACGCCAAGCATCACCGGCCAGACGATCACGGTGGAATCCGGGCAGAGATTCCTCGCACTGCCGCGCGATGTCGCCTATCTGCGCCAGCCATGAGCAACGCCAACGATCATGACGCCGGTCCCCGCCCGCCACGGGCACACGGGCTTCGCCCGCTACGGGCAAACGGGCCTCGCCCGCTACGGGCGAAGACCCACCGTATCCTGCTGGAGGATCTGTCGGTGGACGCCGACATCGGCTTTCACCCCTTCGAAATCGGCCACCCGCAACGGCTGCTGATCACCATCGACGTCACCATCGACCTCAACCTGTGGCCAGCGGACGACGAACCGCAATCCAGTTGGGACTATGACATCCTTCGCACCGGGGTGCTGGCGCTGGTGCGGGGCCGCCACTTCAACCTGCAAGAAACATTGGCGCGGGAAATCTTCGACCTGCTGGCGGCAAGGCCCGGCGTCACCGCCCTTTCCATCTGGCTGCGCAAGCCCGATGTCTACGCCGACGCCGGATCGGTCGGCGTGCTGCTGTCGAGCGAATGACGTTCAGTTGGCCGGCGGCAGCGAAGCTTCCGGCACGGGCGGCGTCCGCGTCCGTCCGCAGTCGCCGATGCTGAGCCGCGCGATCAGATAATCGTCGGCCAGGCCGAGATCGCCGGCCAGCGCCGACGGCAACTGTTCGGGCAGGCCGCAGGCCAGCGCCCGCCACACCAGCGTTTCAGCGCGAACCGGTTCGGCATTGTCGATCAGGTCGCCGGTGCTGGCGAGAATCTCCGGCATCTGCTGGCCGGCGCGCCGCCGCACCACCAGCACCAGCGGCTGGCCGTTCCCCGTGTGCAGGAAATACTGGCTGACGCTCGCCCCCGGCACAGCGCCCACCGAGCGGAAGCCGTTGTCGACGCCAGTCGCCATCAGATCGGCCATGCCGGGCTTTCGCGCCTCGATGAGGATCGCCCGCACCAGGGCATCGGTTTCCTCGGTCCAGGGCTGCTGGCCATCCGCCGACACCAGTTCCAGCGCCTGAACCTCGGGCCTTGCCCCGCCGGACAACAGCCTCGCGAAGGCAAACACCCGATCGCTCCGCGCAAAGGGCGGACGCCCGCGCCGGTCGGCTTCGCCCTGCCACATCCAGGCGGCGCCCTCCGGCAGGATCACCGGCGAACGCAGCGCCGAGCGCAGATCGACCCGGACGAGGGCGCGCACCTCGCCGGGCGGAACATCGGGCGCCTGGCGCCTGGAAAAACGGTCGATGTCGGCCACCGAACCAGAGATCACCACGGAGCTCGAAAGGGCGAGGTCCGCCCAGTCGGTCCAGCTTAACGGGGCCGCCTGGGCGGGCGCGGCAAGCGCCAGCAGCAGGACGGCGGCAAGCCCGGCACGGGCCTTCGCGAAAACGGAAATTCCAGACACATCGGCTTTCTACACGAAAAGCGGTTGCGACCGAAAGGCCTCGCGGGTATCAAGTGCCCAGTGGGGCGGTAGCGAAGAAACCGGTCCGCCAGAGGATGCCGCTACCCCCGATGGGTTAACCGGGTGGGGAACGGGGCATTTGTGGCAAAACGGTGTTGCAGTCCTGCAAGGTCTGCCGGTAAGGGGAACATCCGAATCGGATTTTCCGTCTCCGGCCGAGAGGAGGGTGCGGCCCGGATCGTGCAATTTCTCGTTATGCGAGGGGGTGCGCGGAACGAGCTGGAGGAAGCGGACCAGGAATTGGCACAGGTCCGGTGAACCGGGTTCGAGAAATTTGTCGAGCTGGCAGTCAAGGCCGGCTGTCATGTGAGGGAGTGGCGCTGAGCCTATGTCGTATCTTGATCAGGAAGGTCTCACTCGCAAACAGTGGTACGGAATCGGTTTCGTCGTGGGGCTGCACGTCCTGCTCGGCTATGGGTTTTATACCGGCCTTGCCATCGACGCCGTGAAAATGATTACCGGACCGCTGGAAACGGTGAACATCGAAAACCAGGCGCCGCCGCCGGAGGAAGCCCCGCCGCCGCCGCCGAAACTCGAAGATATTCCGCCGGTGGTCGTGGCGCCCGACGTGGTGATCGAGACGGCGGCCCCGCCGCCGCCGGCGATCACCCAGGCGCCGCCGCGTCCGGCGCCGCCGCCGCCGCCGCCCGTGGTGAAGGCAGCGCCGCCGCCGCCGCCGCCGCCGCTCGACAAGGAGGCGACGCCGCGCTCCAACAGCGTCGGCATTTCGACGGACGACTATCCGGAGGCCTCGCGCCGGGCCGGTGAAGAAGGGCGGACCGTGGTTCGCGTCACCATCGGCACCGACGGCCGGGTCAAGCAGTGCGCGATCATCGAATCCTCCGGTTACGACCGTCTCGACACCCAGGCCTGCCGGGTGGCCGAGCGGCGCTGGCGCTTCAACGCCGCCGAGCGTGGTGGGGAAAAGGTTGAATCCACCAAGGTTCAACCCATTCAGTGGCGCCTTGAATCGCTGCGCTGACCGCAAGTTCAACCGCAATTCCAAGCAACCGAAACAACGATCCAATTTCTCTAGAGGGACCTGATAATGGCTGAAGTTTCTACCGAGAATCCATATGGCATCATTCCGGCGCTCATTCAGGGCGGCATTGTTGCCCAGAGCCTGTTCGTCATCATGATCATCATGTCGGCGGGAAGCTGGTACATCATGTTCACCCGCTGGTTCGAACAGCGCAAACTGTTCGCCGAAAGCCGCACCATCGAGAAGAAGGTGTGGGGCGCCCCGGCGCTGAAGGACGGCGCCTCCAAGCTGGACAAGGATTCGGCCTATCGGCAGCTGGCGGACGACGCCATCTACTCCTTCGAAAAGCATGTCGGCGCCGGCGGTGCCAGGGAAGAAGCGGACGAGTGGGTGCAGCTGGCCCTCAACCGTTCGTCGGGCCTCATCAGCGCCCGTCTGAACCGCGGCCTGCCCTTCCTCGGCTCGGTCGGAGCGGTCGCCCCGTTCGTCGGTCTGCTCGGCACCGTCATCGGCATCTACCGGGCGCTGGTGAACATCGGCGCCGCCGGTCAGGCGTCGATCGACAAGGTGGCCGGCCCGGTCGGTGAAGCGCTCATCATGACCGCCATCGGTCTTGCCGTCGCCATCCCGGCGGTCATGGGCTACAACTATCTCGCCGGCCGCAACAAGGACCTGCTGCAGCGCTTCAACCTGTTCTCCGCCGACGTTCACGGCTATCTGATCGCCGGCACCCGAGTCAGCCGTCCTTCGGTTGTCGCTGCCCCGGCCAAGGCTGCTGCTCCCGCCGCAGCCAAGAAGTAAGTCCGGGATCGTCTGGTTAGGGGAAACTGTCCTATGTCGAGTGCCAAGCTCAGAGGATTCGAACAGGAAGAATCCGAAACGATGAACGATATCAACGTCACGCCGCTTGTGGACGTGATGCTGGTGCTGGTCATCATCTTCCTGATCACCGTCCCCGTCATTATCCAGTCGGTGCCGGTCAAGCTTCCGGAAGTCATCAACATCCCGACCACCACCAAGCCGGAAAACGTGTCGCTTTCCGTGGATGCCAACTGCAACGTCTTCTGGGGCATGTCCCAGGTGGAAACGACGCAGCAGCTCCGGGAAAAAGGCGCGGAATATCTGCTCGACCAGGTGGAAAAGCAGAAGGCGGCCGGGGCGCGGATCGAACTTCCGGAAGTGCATATCCGGGGTGATGCCAGTGTCGAGTATCGCTGCATCGGCGGAGCAATCTTCGCCATGCAGCGGGCCGGCTACCAGAAGATCGGCTTCATCTCGGAACCGCCCGCTGGTTACGTTAGCCGCTAAGTTACAGGAGCAACACCATGTCCATGTCCGTTGGCGGTGAAGGAAATGGCGACGACGATCGCCGGATGCGGGAAATCAACATGACGCCGCTGATCGACGTCATGCTGGTGCTGCTGATCATGTTCGTGATCACCATCCCCATCCAGACACACGCAACCAAGCTCGACCTGCCGCCGCCGGTTCCGTCCGACAACCCGAACGTCCAGCCGGATTTCAACGAAGTCACCATCGACTTCCTGAATACCGTCTACTGGAACGACCAGGCGGTGTCGCTGAGCCAGTTGTTCGAATATCTGAAGGCCGTCGGGTCGATCCAGCCGGAAGAAGCGCAGCCCGAACTGCGCCTGCGCCCGGACGCCCTGGCGAAATATGATATCGTCGACCGGGTCATGGCTCTGGCCCAGCAGGCCGGAATCAAAAAGATGGGCTTTGTCGGCAACGAAGCCTACGCCTGACCGCGCGGCTTCCATCGAGAAAACCACAGGCGGGGCTTCGGCCCCGCCTTTTGTTTGGGCCGTCACGGCATGCCGAAATCCGCATGCCACACCTGCCCCAACATGCTCCACCTGCCTCGGGCCGATTTCCCTTCACACCCTCCCCAAGGATGGTCTAGCCTGTGAAAAAGCAGCTCAAGGGAGGAGGGTTTTTCCGTATGTCGAATGGCGACCCGAAGGCCGGACAGGACGGGGCATCCCCCTCCCGTCGCGCTATTCTCGCCGGGGGCCTTGCCCTCGCCGCCGCCGCCGTCGAGCCAGCCTCGGCCCAGACCGCCCCGCCGGGCACTCCGCCGGCTGCCCCGCCGGCCACCCCAACACCGCCGCGCTCGCGGGATTTCGACGCCGTCGCCAGGCTCGGTCAACGGCTCTGCAACCTTCGCAAGGGCGATGGCTATGGAGTCGGCGTCGAACTCGATCGCGGCGTGCTCGACCTGTCGGCCACCGCCGAACGGCTGCGGCTGCCCGCCCCCCGCGATGTCGACGACCTGCTGCAAAATGGCCGCGGCGCCGAAGTCGGCGCCATTCTGGCGGCGATCGAAGCAAGGCCCGACGCCGCCGTGTTGCTGGCGCCAGCGAACGCGCGCTTCGCGCCGCTGGTGACCCGGCCGGGAAAGATTCTCTGCATCGGCTTCAACTATCGGGAACATGCTGCGGAAACCAACACGCCGATTCCAAAGGCGCCGCCCATCTTCTGCAAATTCAGCACCTCGCTGAACCACCACGGCGGCACGGTGAAGCTGCCGACCAGCCTCGACTATCAGTTCGACTATGAAACCGAACTGGTGCTGGTGTTCGGCCGCGAGTGCAGCAACGCCAGCGAGGAAGACGCGCTTTCCTATCTGGCCGGCTATGCCACCGGCAACGATCTGAGCGCCCGCCAGTTGCAGACCATCACCTCGCAGTTCACCGCCGGCAAGGCCATCGACGGGTTCGCGCCACTGGGACCATGGCTTGGCACGCGCCAGCGCGTTGCCGATCCGCACAAGCTCCGTCTGACCACGCGCATGAACGGCGCGTTGCGGCAGAACTGGACCACCAGCGACATGATCTACAACTGCAACAAGCTGATCGCCTATGCCTCGGCCATCATGACGCTGAAGCCGGGCGACATCATGTTCACCGGAACGCCGCAAGGCGTCATCCTCGGCCAGAAAATCCCGGCCGTCGAACGGCGCTGGCTGCGCCCGGGCGACGAAGTGGTCTCGGAACTGGAGGGACTTGGCGAACTGAAGGTGACGATGGCCTGAAGCCCAACCGCCGAGGATCGAAGAAAGGATTGTATTGATGCGTGTTCTTGCTGCAATTTTGATCGCCGCCACGCTTGCAACACCGACGCTGGCGGCCAACTGGCCGGCGCGAACGCCCGGGCCGATCGCCGGCGCCCCCGGCTATGTGCAGATTCCAAATGTCGCCGTGCCGCGCGACCCCGCCCATGATTACAAGGCGCTGTTCCATGGCTCGAAAGCGCCGGCCGACCCTGGCAAGCCGCACGGCGTGCTGATGGCGATCGGCGCGCAGATGAACGGCCTGCTGCTGGGGAATGTGCCGGCCTCCAACCTCCATTTCGCCGCCATCTTCTCTGGCCCGGGGGCCGACACGCTGCTGACCGACGACGCCTATCGCGCCAAGCACGGCATCGCCAATCCGAACCTGCCGCTGATCGCCGCGCTGGTGAAGGCCGGCCTCAAGCTCTATGTCTGCGGCCAGTTCATGGCCGGCGCCGATCTGCCGCGCTCTGCCCTCATTCCCGAAGTCGAGGTGGCGGAAGGCGCGACCCTGGTGAAGATCCGCCTTGCCAACGAAGGCTATGCGATTCTGAACGACTAAGGGACTCTGAACGACTAGGGGCAAAGGCCAGCCGCCCGTTCCGATCCAGGCGGGGCGGGCGCGCTAGCCGCCCGCCGCCGCCGAAGCGGCGCTGCCCCCCGTCAGCCCCATCGCCTGTAAATCGGCAAGACGCGCATAAAGCCCTTCCTTGGCGACGAGCCGGGCATGGGTGCCGATTTCGACGATGGCGCCCCGCTCCATCACCACGATGCGGTCGGCGTGTTTCACCGTCGCCAGCCGGTGGGCGATCACCAGGCTGGTGCGGCCCTGCATCAGCCGCTCCAGCGCTTCCTGCACCGCCGCCTCGCTTTCGGCGTCGAGCGCGCTGGTCGCCTCGTCCAGCAGCAGCACCGGCGCATCCTTCAGCACGGCGCGGGCAATGGCGATGCGCTGCCGCTGGCCGCCCGACAACTGGGTGCCGCCCTCGCCCAATTCGGTTTCCATCTGCCGCGGCAGCGCCCGGATGAAGCCGGCGGCGTTCGCCGCCTCGGCGGCTGCCCACAACTCCGCTTCGCTGGCGTCGGGGCGGCCATAAAGGATATTCGAGCGCAGCGTCCCCATGAACACCACCGCTTCCTGCGGCACCACGGCGATGCGCGCGCGCAGCTCGGCCGGGTCGGCCGCCTTGAGGTCGACGCCGTCCATCAGCAGCCGGCCGGCGGACGGATCGTAGAAGCGCTGCACCAACTGGAACAAGGTGCTTTTCCCGGCGCCGGACGGACCGACCACCGCCACGCGCTCGCCCGCCGCCACCGTAAGCGAAACCCCGGCGAGCGCCGGGATTTCCGGGCGCGTCGGATAATGGAAATGCACCTGTTCGAACTCGATGCGGCCGATGGCCGGCCTGGGCAGCGGCCGCGGCTGCGCCGGCCGGCCGATCGCCGGCTGCTCGGCCAGCAGGTCGCGCACCCGCGCCGAGGCGCCGGCGGCGCGCATGAAATCGCCATAGACTTCGGTCAGCGCCCCGAACGAGCCGGCCACGAGCGCCGCCGCCAGCACGAAGGCGGTGATGGTGCCGCCGGTCATGCGGCCGGCGATGACATCGTTGGCGCCCTCCCACAAGACCAGGGTGATCGCGCCGAAAATAAGCGTGATGACAATCGCCGTCATCGTCGCCCGCGCCCGGATGCGATGCCGCGCCACCTGAAACGCCTGTTCGGCGGTTTCGTTGAAGCGCAGCGTCTCGCGCGCTTCCGCCACGAACGACTGCACCACCTTGATGGCGCGCAGCAGTTCGGACACCAGGGCGCCGACATCGGCGATGCGGTCGAGGCTTTTCTGCGACAGTTTCCGCACCCTTCGCCCCAGCACGATGATCGGCACGATCACCACCGGGAACACCACCAGCATCAGCCCGGTCAGCTTCGGCGACAGGCTGAGAAGATAGATGGAACCGCCAACCCCCATGAACAGGTTGCGAAGCGCGATCGAGGCCGAGGTGGACACCACCTGCTCGATCACCGAGGTGTCGGCGGTAAGGCGCGAGGCGATTTCCGACGGCCGGTTCAGCTCGAAAAAGCCGGGACCGAGCCGCAGCAGATGCGCCTGCACGTCTTTCCTGAGATCGGTGACGACGCGTTCGCCGATCCAGCTGACGAAATAGAAGCGCACCGCCGTCGCCACCCCGAGGATGAGGACGATGCCCAGCAGGCCAAGGAAATAATTGGAGATCTCGGCGGCATGGCCGGCGCCGAAGCCCTTGTCGACCACCAGCTTGAAGCCCTGCGGTATGGCCAGCGTCGCCATCGCCGCCGCCACCAGCGCGGCGAGCGCCGCCGCCAGATGCGCCGGATAGCGACGGGCATAGCCCCAGAGCAGGCCAAGGTTCGAAAGCCGGCGCGAAGGCGGCGCCTCGGCCGCCTGTCCGGCGGCCTTGGTCTGGATTGGTTTTCTGCTCACGGACGTTCGATAGTCAGTTGCGCGCCTTTGCTCAATCTTTCTTGGCGCCGCAGCCCCCGGCCGCCATGGTTCAGGCGGTCGCCGGGTTCCAGGGCAGACGGTCGAGATCGACGTTGCCGCCGGTGAGGATGATGGCGATGCGCTTCCCGGCAACGTCGAAGCGGCGTTCGAGGATGGCGGCCAGCGGCACGGCGCTGCTCGGCTCGACCAGGATCTTCATCCGCGTCCAGATCAGGCGCATCGCCTCCAGGATGGCTTCTTCCGAAGCGATGACCACCGCATCGGCGTGTTCGCGCATGATGCCGAAGGTAAGCGCGCTCATCGACGTGGTGAGACCGTCGGCGATCGTCGCCACCGGCAGCACCTGCGGCTGCCGCCGGCCCAAGAGAAAGCCGCGCGCCGCATCATCCGCCGCTTCCGGCTCGGCGGCGACGACGGCCACCTCCGGCGCCAGCGCGCCGGCGGCGATCGCCGTGCCGGACAGCAGGCCGCCGCCGCCGACCGGGCAGGTGACGAGATCGAGCCGCCCGCCGCTGTCGGCCAGCAGTTCGAGAAAGCAGCTGCCCTGCCCGGCGATGACCGCCGGATGGTCGTAGGGCGGGATATAGGCGGCGCCGGTTTCGCCAACCACCTCGGCGACCGCCGCCTCGCGGGCGGCGAGCGTCGGTTCGCATTCGAGGATGCGCGCGCCATAGCCGGCAACCGCCGCCTTCTTCACCGCCGGCGCCGTGCGCGGCATCACCACATGGGCGGCGATGCCCCGCGCGCGGGCGGCAAGGGCGACGGCCGCCGCATGGTTGCCGCTGCTGTGGGTGGCGACGCCACCCCTGGCCTGCGCTTCCGGCAGCGACAGGATGGCGTTGAAGGCGCCGCGCGCCTTGAACGAGCCGGCGCGCTGGAAATTCTCGCATTTGAACAACAGATGGGCGCCGCTCAGTTCGTCGAGCAGGCGCGACGTCAGGATCGGCGTGCGGTGCAGATGCGGCGCGATCCGCGCATGGGCGGCCTCGATGTCGGCCAGGGTGGGGGCGTGGTGCATGGCCATGCCTTGTGCGAGCCTTGCTGAACCGTCAATGGATCAGGCGGAATTCAGCCGGGGCTTGCATACTTCATCAGGCCGAGGCCGCCGACGATCAGCAGCGCGGCGAGGATACGAAGGGCGCCGGCCGATTCGCCCAGGAACAGGATTCCGGCAAGAAAGGCGCCGACGGCGCCGATCCCCGTCCACACCACATAGGCGGTGCCAAGCGGCAGCACGCGCATCGCCCACGACAGCAGGCCGAAACTGACGAACATGGCGGCCAGCGTGACGACCGAGGGCCACAGGCGGGTGAAGCCGTCCGACTGCTTCATGGCAAAGGCCCAGACCACTTCCAGCAGCCCGGCAATGACGAGAATGATCCAGGCCAAGTCGCGATCCGGTTTCCACAAAAGCCGCCGGTGGCTGGGGTGCCAGGATTCGAACCTGGGAATGGCGGTACCAAAAACCGCTGCCTTACCGCTTGGCTACACCCCAATACCGGCTATACCACCGGGGAGCGGACCGAAGCCGCTGGTGGAAGGGCGCTGATAGCCAAAAGCAATGGCGCTGCCAAGCCCTTTTCCACGAAAATCAGCCCGCGCTAACCTTTGGTTTATAAATTGCCGCGCCGATCAACGCGACATAGCCGATGAATGTTACCAGCAACCACCAATGGGCCGTTCCCGGCAGCAATATCGCCCCGGCGTTTGGCAAGGCCACGAGCGCCAGCACCCACGTTAACGGCCGTGGCCAGCCCCACCGCTCGTATAAATAATGGTGCAAATGGTCCCGTCCTGCAGTGAAGGGACTTTTGCGGTGCAACATCCGTTGCACCATCAGCCGCAGGGTATCAAACACCGGCACCGCGAAAATCAACGCGACGTCATCGGCGCGGAAATCCGCGAAACCCGCATTCCACCCGACAACCGCCAGCAAGCCGAAAATCGCCGAAAGCGCGTAGCTGCCACCATCCCCCAGGAACAGCCGCCCCTTCATATTATAGAAAAACAGCACGGCAAGCGCGCCCGATACCGCGGCAACGATCGGCAGCAACCATTGCGGCAGACGGACCATCAGGATCACGGACCAGATCAACGCCTGGCCTATCACCAGCCCATTCTTGCCATCCGCCATGTTCACCGCGTTCAGAAAACCGACGAGGCACAGCAAGGTGAACCCCACCCCGACCAGGCCGGGAAGCAAGATCAGCTCGGTTTGCCCCGAAAACAGCAAAAAATGCAGATTGAAACGCGGCACCGCGCCTATGGCCAGCACCAGTAGTGCTATCGCCATCCCCAGTCGAAACGGCGCAGTCAACCCGAAACGGTCGTCGGCAATTCCGATCACATACAGGCCGACCACGGTAATGATGAACCAGCTGATCATCTGGTCCTGCGCAAGTGATGATGGCTGGGCCCACAACAGTAGCACCGGCGGCAGCAGTGCGGCCACCACTGCAAGCCCCCCGACCAGAGGCGTGACGGTGGCATGCAATTTCCGCCCCCCGTCGACATCGGGATAATCAAGCAGGCGCAACCTTGTGCCGATCGCCAGGGCATGATGGCCGATCATCAGCGCGATCAGGGCACCCGGCGCCATCATGGCGATTGCGGCCAGCATCTGGCCGCTCCTAACGGGTCGCCAGAACGGCGACCGTGGCAACCGATGAAGCGAGCTGGGCGATGATAGTGGTGATGTCGCGGAACACCGAAAGGCGGTACAGCGGATCGATATTTTTCGGCACGATAATCGTGGTTCCGGGCGGGGGCGGCGCACCGCGATTGCCAGACCAGCCCCCATTCATACTCAGCGGCTGGGCGCTGCCATTCGGCAGGACCATGAAAGCGCGCTTTCTGTCAGCGGTGGAGAGCGAGCCACCTGATTCGTCCAGATATTCGCCCGCCGTCTTGCCGGCGACGAACTGCAACGCACCCGGATTATTCACATCCCCCAGTGCCAGAACATAATTGGGCTGCTTCGGCACATGAATGGCGTCGCCACCTTCGAGAACGGTATCGAGATCAGGGCGCAAGGCCAGAACGCGAGGATCGGCTTCGACCACCATCCGCCCTGGCGCTTCCGTCTCCGCCAGCGTCTGGATCAGCGAGGCCGCGCCTGCGAGATTTCCGCCGCTGCCCTGCGTGGAACGCGCGGCAATTGCCAGCAGACTGTTGTTGAGTTCGCGTGCCGAGCGCCTGAAACCGGCCTCCTGACTCTGCTTTACGCTGCGCCGGGTAAACACCGTGCCATAGGCATAAGCATATTCCGTATGCCCCCCTGCCCGCTTCAATAATTGTGACAATGTTTCGCCGCGCCGGATCGCATAGAGCCCCGGGCGCGCCACCTCGCCCGATACCAGCACTCCGGAGCCTTCGAAGTTCGCCTGTTGTGCGTTGTACCGGATATCGTCACCCGGGCGGACATCCGTTACCGCCAGTACCGTTCCCGCCGCGTCCACTTCGATCCGGTCCGAAATTCCGCTGTGCAGACGGTTGATGTCCAGCACGAGATCGGTTGCGCCCACGACAAGACCATCAGCCACCAAAGCCAGATCACGCGCCGATACATTACCGCCAACCGGATAGGCGCCCGGCCGGCGCACCGAACCCCCGACGCTGACCGAATGTTCGATCAGAACCGCGAGCAATTCCGGCTCTTCCTCGAAAATCTCGGGGCAGATTTGTTCCTCAAACCTGTTTTCGTTGCGCCTGACCGTCTGGCTTTCATTTTCCCTCAAGCGCCGATCCCGACCGCCGAACTCCTCAGCGTTCATGGCGTCCTCGGCCACCTGCTCCTCAAGACTGCGCCCGGCCTCACCACCAAGCGCACGACCGACGGTTCCCAGTGAGACCCCACGCTCCGTTTCGATGACGAACCCGCCGCGCGACACCGCGCTGAAACGTGCCGCCTGCGTATCGCGAACAAGTCCCGCCAGCACGCGTAACGACCGGCATTGCGGCAGGGGATTAGGCTGCCCAAGCACGATCTGCCGCACCGGCGCGCTGTTCAGGAAACGGATATTCTGGTTCGAGAAAACGTAAAGCCGGTCCTCGCTCATTAACGGCGTAGAGATTCCACTCCGTAATTCCTGGGCGAGATTGACCGGTTCGAACACTCTGGCGCCCGTACGCGGGTCACGGCGCACCAGCACTGCCGCCAGCTGATAGGCGTCGATCGGGAGTTCTTCCGACCGACCGACCAGTTCTGCCACCGTACCCACAGACGCCAGCGGGCGCGGACCGGCGTTTGCGACATTGCCCAGCAGGCTGACCCTGCCGCTTGACCCTCCGGGCGAGCCGCCGACCAACTGCAACACGTCGCCGCCAATGATGCGATCATGATTGCCCGCCGCGTGAATCCAGGTTTCCGCCCCATCCGGGCCAATGCGGCTGATGCTGACCTGCGCTCCCCGCTGCCGCAACGGACCGCCGGCCCATGCAAGCACCGCCCCGACGGTTGACTGGCCCTTAAGTTCATAAATGGCGGGCCTTGCAACCGCGCCCGTAATCGCAATCGTCGGACCGATCACCGGCACAATAACCCGGTCGCCATCACGCAAGCCCTGCGATCCCGGCGCGCCGATCCCGAGCAGACCGTAAAGATCGACCGTT